>NZ_JBFAZJ010000007.1:0-121107 GCF_040681715.1 Streptomyces sp. NPDC051582 | reverse complement strand
ATTGCTCACCCAGTCGTTCGCAACACTCCCATTGCCATCCACAAACGCCACATGCGTCGCACCAGCATCCATCGACACCGGCGACGTCCCAGCCGAGGCCGCGACGACGTTCTTGTAGCGCAGGGCCTCGTAGTTGGTGATCGCGTGGCCGTCGAGCGTGCTCGCGTAGACGCTGCCCTGCGTCTGGTTGGCCACGGTGCCCGGGCGGTGTTCGGCGTCGTAGTAGAACGTCCCGGCGGACTTGTCCCGCCAGGAGTCGAACAGCACGACGTGTTCGGCGGTGTAGTCCAGTGCGTCACCCGGCTGCAGGCCGGTATAGCCGATGACGTTCGTTGCGGTGACGTTCGAAACGCTCGGGAGGGACTGCGTGACCAGGCTGTCCCCCTTCAGGCCCCACGCCATGGAGATGAAGCCGGAGCAGTCCGCACGGTAGGGGCCGCCGACCACGCTGTCCTTCCAAGCCAGCGACTGGCTGTACGGAACGGCGTTGTCGATCCAGTCGTGCGCCCGGGCGATGATCTGCTGCTGGGTGACCGCGCCTCCGGGCGTGGCCGGACCGAGGCTTCCGGTCGAGGTGGCGGGCCCGATGGGTACGGTCCCGGCGAACGCGTCACCGGCGGGTATCAGCGCGGCCATCGCGCCGAGCATCGATGCGGCCGCGAAGGCGGCGACGCCACGCTTCTTGGGTGTTGAAGACATTGCTTTCCTTCGGTGGTCGGCGTGTTTCAGAGGATCAGCGGGTGCCGGCCTGGCTGGCCAGCAAGTTCGTGAGCAGCGACAGCACGTGCGGGTCCTGCTGCGTGTCGTACGGAGCGGCCGCAGGAGATCCCTCGGCCAGTTCGTCGAAGTGCAGGACCAGAACCCGAGTGCCGTGCGCCGCGAGGTAGAGGTGGTTGGTCTGCTTGCCGTCGGCCGAGATGCCCTTGACCCCGGTCCAGACACGTTCGAACGCCGCCGCGCCCGTGACGGTGGCGCTCTGGCGTGAGACGGCGTCGGCCTTGAGGTGCTTCGCGCTCTGCAGAGCCCTGGACGTGGCCTGGCAGGAGCCCATGCCGGAGCGGACCCCCTCGTACGCGGCGCCGGCCGCTGCATCGGTGCCGAAGGTGTAGATCTCCAGCACTGCGGGGTTGCCACCGCTGCTCAGGTACGGCTGCTGCTGCCAGGTCGCGGCGCCGCGCACGCTCGCGCACTCGTTCAGCTCGATGTCGTGCCCGGCGATCTGGCGCACCGGACCCGGGGTCTGCGCGGTCCACGACTGGGCGGTGACGGCGGCGAGGTCGGACGGAACCTTGGCGCTGGTCGCGGCATCGAGTGTGGGCGCCGCGACGGGGTTGCCCGGTGTGGCGCCGGAGTTCCCCCCGGCGCGCTTCACCGGCGCCCCGGTCGCGGTCGGCGCCCCGGCCGCGCTCGGCGCCCCGGCCGGCGCGCTCGCCGTTGGCGTCGGCTGCGTCGTGGGCGCCGCCGACGTGCCGGCGGCCGGCGCCGTCACCGTGGTGGCCGCCTTGACCTGGTCCGCGTCCGGCGTGTGCGTGCCACCGCCCAGCATCGCCAGACCCAGTGCACCGGCGCTGAGGACGGCGCCGGCCGTCACCGCTGCCGCCCGGCGGGAACCTCGTATGGAGAACTTGATGGCTGGCATTGCGAACTGACTCCTAGAAGCGTGAAGCATGGGTGAAGTCCTGGCCGGCCGGCGCGCGACGGACGCGGCGGGCGGGGCGAGGAGCACGGCGGCCCGGCTTCCGGGCAGCGGAGGGCGCACCGGAGCCGTGCCACCGGATCTGTCGGCGGCGGGGTTCGGTGAGGCGGGGTGGCGACCGGATCAGGGCTTGGCGTGTCGCGGGCCGCCGGCATGCGGACCCGGTGCCCCCGCGGGCGGCAGGTAGCGCCGCTGGAGCGCGGGGGACCTCTGGTGGCCACGGACGAGCAGTGCGGCGGCCCGGTGCAGCGGGCCGCGGGCCGCGGGCGCGGGCGCGGGCGCGGGCGGATCCGGCGACAGAAAGAACAGCAGGAGATCGACCCGTTCGCTCTCGACCGAACCGGAGATGTGCTCCAGGCCGTCCTCCGGGGTGGTGTGCGCCCACAGGATGCCGAGGACCTCGGCTACCTCGCCCTCCCGCGTCGGCGGCGCCTCGGGGCGGCGCCGCAGGCTGGTGTAGACACAGTCCATCTCGCGCCTATCCCCATTGAGCGTTGTCGGCAGGGAGGGTGGTGACGCCGGTCGCCGTCGCGGTGGTGGCGCCGCCGTGGGCTCCGCCGGCCGCGACGGGCAGCAGGGCGATGACTCCGGCGGCGAGGGCGGCGACCGCGGTGGCCATACGGAGACGAATGCGGGGCATGGCGTTCGGTCCTTCGTTAAAGGGGTGACGGTGGCTCGGAGCCGGTTTTCGCGTCCCGCGGTCGACGCTCGTTCCGGTGCCTTCTCGTGGCCGGCGGGGTGTTCCCTTCCGGCGATGAACAGCTTCGCCGGAGGACCGACGTCCCGGGAAGAACCAGCGGCTGTCGTCAACTCGCCTGGCGCCATCCGGACGGCTTGTCATGGACAGGTCAACTGCGGTCACAAGTCGGCCACCTCGATGCACACGGAGCGACACCGTGTCCACGAGCCGGCCGTTCGACCTGAACCCACTGCCGAATCTTGAAGATCTTGAAGGGTTCGTGTCCAAAGTGCGACGATGCGGTGCGCGTGCGGACCGTGAACGGTTCGGACGCGAAACCCGGGGGGGAACACGATGTTGGAAGCACTGGGCCTTAGTGCGCTCGGAAGCAGGGTCTACCAGGCCATGCTCGACCATGGCGACCACGGCGTCGCGCAGTTGGCCGAGCTGTGCGGGGCCTCCCCCGCACAGGTCCACGACTGCCTCGACGAACTCGCCCGCCTGATGCTGGTGCGGGCCTCTGCCGACCACCCCGGCCGCATGCGCGCCGTCTCCCCCGAAGTCAGCCTGGCGGACATGCTCGCCCGCCAGGAGGCGGACCTGGCCGCCCGTCAGGCCCAGCTGGCCGCCTCCCGGGCAGCGGTCTCACGCCTGGTCGCCGAGCGCTCGGGCTCCCGCGCCACGCACGGCGAACGCCTCCTGGGGATGGACGCCATCCAGCGTCGCATCGAGCAACTGGCCCACGGTATGGAGCAGGAGTGCCTGGGCGTCCACCCCGGCGCCAGCCACCGTCCCGAGGACCTCGCGGCAGCACGGGCCGCCGACGAGGAGCCGTTGGCGCGCGGCGTCGTCATGAAGACCCTCTATCAGGACACCACCCGCAACGACCCGCACACCACCGCCCACGCCCACTGGCTCCTCAGCCGCGGCGGCGAGGTACGCACGGCCCCCGTCCTCCCCCAGCGCCTGGTCATCTTCGACCGTGCCCACGCACTGGTCCCCATCGACCCCGCCGACACCCGCAAGGGCGCCCTGCACGTCACGGAGCCCGGCCTCGTCACCGCCCTCCTCGATCTCTTCGACCAGGCCTGGGCCACCGCCGTCCCGCTCGGCGCCCTGCGGTCCGACGACCCCGCGACCGGCCTGACCGACACCGAACGCCAACTCCTGCGCCTGCTGGCCGGCGGGCTCACCGACGACGCCGCCGGTCAACGCCTCGGCATCTCTTCACGCACCGTCAGTCGCCACATGTCCTCGATCATGGAACGTCTCGGCGCCGCCAGCCGTTTCGAAGCCGGTCTCAAGGCCGCCCAACGGGGCTGGCTCTAAGAACTCCTAACGAAATGATCTCCAAGGTGGTTGGATCACTTCGGGATTGATGATCCGGGGTGCGGGGCGGTTCGGCCGAAGCCCTTGCAAGGCGACGACGAGTTGTGGGCGGTGCACGCTGCGCCGCGGAGAACGTAAATGCGTCGACAGCGCCCCTCGGCGCCCGGCACAGTGGCCACCCATGACGAGCAGTGAACTGTGGACCCGCGCGACCGCCGACCGCTACGACGCCGAGGAGGCCGAGGCGTCTTCGGCTGCCGTTCTCGGACCGACCCTCGCCTTCCTGGCCGAGCTCGCCGGAGACGGCCGGGCGCTGGAGCTCGCCATCGGAACCGGACGGGTGGGAGTCCCGCTCCGGGAACGCGGCGTGCCGGTGGTGGGCATCGAACTGTCCGAGCACATGGCAGCGGTGCTGCGGCGCAAGATCGACGAGGACACGCTCCCGGTAGTCATCGGGGACATGGCCACCACGGTCGTTCCCGGCGGGTTCACCCTGGTCTATCTCGTCTACAACACCATCACGAACCTGCTCACTCAGGACGAGCAGGTCGAGTGCTTCCGCAACGCCGCACGGCATCTGGAGCCCGGCGGTCGGTTCGTCATCGAGCTGGGCGTGCCGCCGCTGCGGCTCCTGCCGCCCGGCCAGGTCGCGGTGCCGTTCGACGTCTCTCAGCAGCATCTCGGCTTCGACACCTTCGACCTGGTCGAGCAGATGCTCGTCTCGCACCACTTCACCCGCGACGGCGACGACGGCCACTACCGCCGCGAAAACTCCCGGCACCGGTACGCCTGGCCGGCCGAGCTCGACCTGATGGCGCGGATCGCCGGGCTCGAACTGGAACGTCGCGTTGCGGACTGGGACGGGTCCCCATTCACCCAGGACTCCGCGAAGCACGTCTCCGTGTGGCGCAAGCCGACCTGAGGTCGGCCACCGGGCCATAAACGTTGGCCGTGCCTGTCTTGAACTCCTATCGGGAGTTCAGGCGGCGCCAGCAGATCAGTACGCATCCGAGGGCGAGGAAGGCTTCGTGGATGTCGTCGCGGATCTCCCGGCGGATCCGCAGGCGGCGGAACCAGTGCAGGTGGGCGAATGCTCGTTCCACGGCCCAGCGTTGCGTGCCCAGGCCCGAGCCGTGCTCGGTGCCCCGGCGGGCGATCAGCGGCTTCACGCCGAGATCCCGGACGGGGCGACGGTACTTGTCGTGGTCGTAGCCGCGGTCGCCCAGCACCACGTCCGGGCGGCGCCGGGGGACGAACAGGATGCCCTGGAACACCAACCGGTCCGGATGCCGCTTTCGCCCGGGGTGCCGGGGACGACGCTCCACCTTCGGTAGCGGCCGATCGATCACCGCCCACAGCTCGTGGTCGACTTCCCACGGCTTCGGCCGAGCCACTCCAACCCCCGGATCGTCAGTCCCGGAGTGATCCAACCACCTTGGAGATCATTTCGTTAGGAGTTCTAAGAGGTGTCTTTTCGCCGAGGCCGGATCACGCGAACGGGGTCCGGCACCGCGGCTCGCCGCGTCGTCACCCGTCCGGGATGCGACACCGTGGCCATCGAGGTCTCGCCGTACGTGGCGGCACCGACGGCCGGGCCGGATGCCGCCGCCCCCTGCCCCGGCTTGCGGCCGCCCGATGATCACCAACAAAAAAGGCCGTCCCCACCATTCGGTGGAAACGACCTCCGACCTGCTGAATGCATGGTCGGGACGACAGGATTTGAACCTGCGACCCCTTGACCCCCAGTCAAGTGCGCTACCAAGCTGCGCCACGTCCCGTTGTGCCGTTGAGCTGGGGTTTCCCCCGTCCCGGCGGCACATGCAGAACATTACCCCACGTAGAGGGGTGCGCATGCACGGGTTTCCGGCCGCGGGCAGGATGGCGGGGTGAACGCACGGGATCGGGACGGTGAGGGGCGGGCGCGCAGCGCGCGCCCGCGGGACGGGCTGGGGCGGCCGCTGCCGTACGGGGAGCCGGGGGTGGAGCGGCAGCCCGAAGGGATCGTACGGACGCCCGCCGAGACGGTGGCCGAGGCGCAGCGACTGCTGGACGCCGGGATGCCGTTCCACGCGCACGAGGTGTTCGAGGACGCCTGGAAGTCCGGGCCCGAGGCCGAGGCCGCGCTGTGGCGGGCCCTCGCACAGCTGGCGGTCGGGCTCACGCACGCCGCGCGCGGGAACGCCGTCGGCGGGGCCCGCCTGCTGCGCCGCGGGGCGACCGCCCTGGCCGGGCCGGGCACGGGGGAAGGCGCCGGTGGCGGGGGCGCGTACGGGATCGACGTACCGGGGCTGGTCCGCTGGGCCCGGGAGTTGGCCGGGCGGGTGGAGGCCGGCGCGGCGGTCGACGCGGCCGCCGAGTCGCCGCGGCTCGCCGCCCCGCGGGAGCGGCCGGAGCGGCCGGAGCTGCCGGACCCCCTCTGACCCCGGGCGGGCCGGTGCCGC
The DNA here is from genome assembly GCF_040681715.1 of Streptomyces sp. NPDC051582. NCBI lineage: Bacteria > Bacillati > Actinomycetota > Actinomycetes > Kitasatosporales > Streptomycetaceae > Streptomyces > Streptomyces sp. NPDC051582. Next base: position 114,962 of record NZ_JBFAZJ010000007.1, on the reverse strand, counting down.
GGACCGGCCGCGAGCCGGCCGGGAGCCGGGCCGAGGCCCGGCCGGGACCTACGCGGGCTCCAGGAGGTCCCAGCGGTTGCCGTAGAGGTCCTCGAAGACCGCCACCGAGCCGTAGGCCTCGTGGCGCGGCTCCTCCAGGAAGCGGACGCCCTCCGCCGTCATCCGGGTGTGGTCCCGGGCGAAGTCGTCGGTGTAGAGGAAGAAGCCCACCCGGCCGCCCGTCTGGTCCCCGACCCGGGAGCGCTGGGCCTCGTCCTTGGCGAGCGCCAGCAGCAGGGCCGCCTCGGTGGCGCCGTCCGGGCGGACCACGACCCAGCGGGAGCCGTCGGGGCGCGCGGTGTCCTCGACGAGGGTGAAGCCGAGGGCGCGGGTGTAGAAGTCGATGGCCTCGTCGTAGTCGCGGACGACGAGGGCGGTGAGCGCGATGTATGCGGGCATGGCACTCATTGTGCTGGTCCGGTCAGCAGGATCACCTCCAGGGTGCGCGGGCCGTGCACGCCCTCCACCCGGTCGAGCTCGATGTCGCTGGTGGCGGAGGGGCCGGAGATCCAGGTCAGCGGCCTCGTCGGGTCCAGCAGGGGCAGGGCCTGCGGGACCGATTCCACCACCTGCTCGGGGACCCGGACCACGCAGACGTGGTGGTCCGGGATGAGCGTGACGCGGCGCCGGCCCTGCCCGGGGCCGCCGTCGAGGACGATCGTGCCGGTCTCGGCGATCGCCAGGGCGCAACCGGTCACCACGCTGTCCACCGCGTCCAGTTCGTACGGGGTCGACCCCGGCGTGTCGTCGACACGGCTGGCCTGCGCCGCCGCGAGCCAGTACGGGGGCAGGCCGGACGGCACGAGGACCGTACGGGCTCCGCGCTCGGCCAGCAGCCGGGCGAGGAGCGGGGCGATCCCGTCGCCGTCCGTACGGTGGACCCGCGCGCGGTACTCCGCGAGGTGGGCCGCCAGGAGGTCCGCCGTCTCGGCCGGGGTACGGGAGCCGTGGACCCGCAGGTAGTCCCGGGGGACGACGGGGTCGGGGCCTGCGTCGGCCACCGCCCGGCGGATCCGGCCCAGGATGCGGTCCCTGCTGCTCATGCCCGCTCCCCCCGCTCCCGCGCCCACCAGGTGCGGAACGACTCCGCCGGGAGCTCCGGCAGCTCCCGGCTGTCCGTCCACGCCCGCCCCGGCCCCGGCAGCCGGCGCGGCCGCAGCCGCCTGGCCCGGGCCAGCAGCCGCTCCCCGGCGCGCAGCGCGCCCGGGCGGTCCAGGAGCAGCCGGGCGGCCCGCATCGCGGCCCGTTCGGCGGCGTGGCCCCGCGCCGGGCGGATCCGTACGCGGATGCCCTCGCGGGTCACCGGGCCGCCTTGGACCACCCGTTCGCGCAGGTGGACCAGGATCTCCGGGATGTCGATGGCGACCGGGCAGACCTCGTAGCAGGCTCCGCACAGGGTGGACGCGTACGGCAGCGAGGCGTCGATCGCGCTGCCGGTGCCCCGCAGTTGGGGGCTGAGGACGGCGCCGATCGGCCCGGGGTAGACCGAGCCGTACGCGTGGCCGCCGGCGCGCTCGTACACCGGGCAGACGTTCAGGCAGGCGGAGCAGCGGATGCAGCGCAGGGCCTGGCGTCCCACCTCGTCGGCCAGGGTGTCGGTGCGGCCGTTGTCGAGGAGGACGAGGTGGAAGACGGAGGGTCCGTCGCAGTCCGCCCCTCGCGACGGACCCGGCCCGGTCCACATCGTCGTGTACGGGTTCATCCGCTCGGCGGTGGACGAGCGCGGCAGCGTCTGGAGGAAGATCTCCAGGTCCCGGAAGGACGGCACCACCTTCTCGATGCCGACGACCGAGATCAAGGTCTCCGGCAGGGTCAGGCACATCCGGCCGTTGCCCTCGGACTCGAAGACGACCATGGTGCCCGTCTCGGCGACCATGAAGTTGGCGCCGGAGATCCCGACCTTGGCGCGCAGGAACTTCTCACGCAGGTGGAGCCGGGCGGCCTCGGCGAGCTCGCGCGGGTCGTCGCCGAGGCCTTCGGGGGCGGGGCGGCCCCAGCGGCCCATCTCGGCGGCGAAGATCTCCCGGATCTCGGCCCGGTTGCGGTGGATGGCCGGGACGAGGATGTGCGAGGGACGGTCGTGGCCGAGCTGGACGATGAGCTCGGCCAGGTCGGTCTCGTACGCGGCGATCCCGGCCGCTTCGAGGGCCTCGTTGAGGCCGATCTCCTGGGTCGCCATGGACTTGACCTTGACCACCTCCCGGTGGCCGGTCGCCAGCACCAGCCCGGTCACGATCCGGTTGGCCTCGTCGGCGTCGGCCGCCCAGTGGACGGTGCCGCCCGCGGCCGTGACCGCCTCCTCCAGCTGGACGAGGTAGCGGTCGAGGTGGCGCAGGGTGTGGTCCTTGACGGCCTTGCCGGCCGCGCGCAGCTGCTCCCAGTCCGCCAGCTCGGCGACGGCCCGGGCCCGTTTGTCGCGGATGGTGTGGGTGGCGTGCCGGAGGTTGGCGCGCAGCACCGGATCCCCCACGGCTTCCCGGGCCGCGTCCGGAAAGGCGGGCATGCCCACGAACGTGCCGCTCACGTCAGCGGTTCCTCCTCCGTCGAGGCCAGGATCTCGGCGAGGTGCAGGGTTCGCATCGGCTCTCCCCGGCGGCGCAGGATCCCGTCGAGGTGGGCCAGGCAGGAGTTGTCGGCCCCGCACAGCACGTCCGCGCCCGTCCCCACCGCGCCGGCGGTCTTGTCGGCGCCCATGGCCGCGGACACGTCCGGGTTCTTCACCGCGAAGGTGCCGCCGAAACCGCAGCACTCCTCGGCGCCGGGCAGTTCGACGAGGTCCAGCCCCCTGACGGCGGAGAGCAGCCGCCGCGGGCGCTCCCCCAGTCCCAGGCCCCGCAGGCCGTGACAGGAGGGGTGGTAGGTGACGGTGTGCGGGAAGTACGCGCCCACGTCGGTCACGCCGAGCACGTCCACCAGGAACTCGGTCAGTTCGAAGACGCGCGGTACGAGCTCCTCGGCCAGCGCCGACAGCCCGGGGCCGCGCCCCTCCCGCTCCGCCTGGCGGCCGATGCGCGGGTAGTGGGTACGGACCATCGCGGCGCAGGAACCCGAGGGGGTGACCACGTACGGGTACCCGGCGAAGGCCTCGGCGGTGCGCCGCAGCAGCGGCTCGCTCTCGCGCCGGTAGCCGGTGTTGTACTGCGGCTGGCCGCAGCAGGTCTGGGCCGCCGGGAAGTCCACGCCGACGCCGAGCCGCTCCAGCAGGCGTACGACGGCGATGCCGGTGCGCGGGTACAGCGCGTCGTTGACGCAGGTGACGAACAGGGCGGCACGCATGACGGGCAGAATAGCGGCGTGAAGAAGTTCTCAGTGATCGGCATAGGCGCGGGCGACCCGGACCACCTGACCCTCCAGGCGGTCAAGGCGATCGGCGCGGCGGACGCATTCCTCATCCTGGAGAAGGGGGAGGAGAAGGCGGATCTGACCGGGCTGCGGCGCGCGATGCTCGACGCGCACGCCCGCCCCGGCCACCGGCTGGTGGAGGGCCGCGACCCGGACCGCGACCGGACCCCGGACCAGTACGCCCCGACCGTGGACGGCTGGCGCAGCGCGCGGGCCGAGATCTTCGAGCGGTTCGTCGCCGAGGACCTGGCGGACGGCGAGACCGGCGCCTTCCTGGTGTGGGGCGACCCCTCGCTGTACGACTCCACCCTCGCCATCCTCGACGAGGTGCTGGAGCGGGGCCGGGTGGCCTTCGAGCACGAGGTCGTGCCCGGCATCAGCAGCGTCTCCGCGCTGCTGGCCCGGCACCGGACCAATCTGAACCGGGTCGGCCGGCCCGTCCAGATCACCACCGGACGGCGCCTCGCCGAGGGCTGGCCGCAGGACGTGGACGACGTGGTGGTGATGCTGGACGCGCGGCACGCCTTCACGGCCCACCTCGACCAGGACCTCTTCATCTACTGGGGGGCCTATGTGGGCACCCCGGACGAGATCCTGGTCTCGGGGAAGCTCGCGGAGGTCGCCGGCCGGATCGAGGAGCTCCGTACGGAGGCCCGCGCCCGCAAGGGCTGGATCATGGACACGTACCTGCTCCGGCGTGGCTGAGGGCTCCCCGGCGGCTGCCTAGAGGTGGGCCGGGAGCGCGGCGGCGAGGCGTTCGTACTCCTCGGGACGGTTGTAGATCTGCCCGCAGATCCGGATGCCACCGCCGCCCGGCCAGCCCCAGACGAGCACCCGGATGCCCAGCTCGGCCGCGATCCGCTCGCGCAGGGCGCTCGCCTCCTGCTGGGTCACGGCGGTGCCGGGCGGCAGCCGCAGGGCGCGCATGGCGAGCCCCTCGGTGTACGGGAGCGGGCTGAGCCCCGGGATCTCGGCGAGCAGGGCCGCGCCGTGGGCGGCGAGGGCGGCGTTGTGGGCCCGGACCTTCGCGGCGTCGAGCCGTTCGAGGAGGTCCAGGCCCTCGGGGGCGGCGAGCCAGCCGGTGTAGTCGGCGGTGGCCCGGTTCTCGACGGAGCGGGGGAAACCGTGCGCGTCCTCCCAGGAGGGGACCAGCGCCCGGACCCGGTCGCGGTGTGCCGGGGCGACGGCGAGGACGGCGCTGCCGGAGGGGGCGTACCCCCATTTGTGCAGGTTGCCGAACCAGAAGTCGGCGGCTCCGGCGAGCGGGTCCTCGATCATGCCGGGGGCGTGCGCCCCGTCGACGAGGGTGGTGATCCCGCGGGCGGCGAGCTCGGCCAGCAGCCGGGGCGAGGCGATGAGCCGGGCGGTGGGCGAGCTGATGTGGTCGAGCACCACGGCCCTGGTCCGGGGCGTCAGCCCGGCCAGCACGGTCTCGCGTACGGCGTCCTCGTCGGGCAGGTGCGGGTCGAGGGCGACGGTGGTGATCGGGGCGCGGCGGGCGGCGGCCGCCACGACCGTGCCGTAGCCGTGGTCGGTGACCAGGATCTCGTCGCCGTCGGCGAACGGGACGGCGTCGAGGGCGAGATTGGCGCCCTCGGTGGCGTTGGCGATGAAGGCGATGCCGTCGGGGTCGGCGCCGAGGTGGCGGGCCACCCGGGCGCGCGCCGCGGCGATCCGTTCGGGCGCGGCGATGAAGAAGGCGTCGGGATCGGCGTGCGCCTCCTCGCGCAGGGCGGCCTGGGCCTCCTGCACGGGGACCGGCACCGCGCCGAACGACCCGTGGTTGAGGTGGGAGACGGCGGGATCGAGCCGGAACAGGGCGCGCCCGCCGGGGAACTCGGCGGGCGGCCCTGCGGGGCGTATCGGCTTCGGCTGGTTCACGGGGCCTCCGGGGTGCGGCGCGGCTGTCCCCCGCATCATCGCGTGCCGTACCGCGCACGCCCAGTACGCCCCCGGGCGAACCGGCCGGACCGGCCGGACCGGCCGGACCGGGTTCGCCGCCCGCCGCGGTCAGGGCTGCCCGATCTCGAACTGCGGTGCCTTGAGGGTCTTCAGGCATGCGGTCCCGGGGGCGGCCGGATCGTCGAAGAACGAGACGGCGATCTCCTGGGCGCACTTCGAGGTGGCGAACACCACGTGCGGCTCGTAGGGGACCGTGACGACCTTGGCCTTGCCCAGCGTCCGCGCGACGTACGGTCCGTTGTCCGCGCCGGTCTGGGCGTCGAAGCCGCCGGACAGGGCGAGGGTGGGGATGTCGCCGCTCGTGACGTCCCGGATCGAGCGCGGCGCGGCGGGGACGTTCCAGACGTCGCAGTCGGGACGGAGGAAGGTCAGCTGCGGGGCCTGCGCCTGTACGGGGCGGGGGAAGGACGGGAAGGCCGCCCGCCCGCCCTCCAGCGCTTCGGCCTGGCCCTCGTACGGGATCCATTCGCTGCAGAAGACGCCGTAGACGAGACCGTGCGCGACCCGGCCCATCGCTGCCGGGCTGAGCTTGCCGCCGGCGTACTGCTGCGCGATGCGCTGGGGCTTGCCGTGCGCCAGTTCGTCGAGGGCGAGGGGCACTTGGGGCGCCACGTGGGTGGCGGAGGTCATCCAGTTCACGAGGGCCCCGCCGTCCAGTACGACCTTCACCGGCTTGTCGCTGCCGGGGAGCGTGACGGTGGTGGTGACCGGTTTGGCTTCGAGGTCGCGCACGAGCTTGTCGAAGGTGGCCGACAGGTTCGGGTAGCGCTTCTTGCACGCCGGCTGGTCCGCGCAGGCCTTGAAGAGGCCGTCGAAGCCCTGCCGGGCGCTGCTCCAGGTCGCGGCCGAACCGGACTTGGACGGGGGCAGGATGCCGTCGATGCCCACCGAGCGCAGTCCTTCGGGGTGCAGGCGCATGTAGACGAGCGCCAGGTGGGTGCCGTAGGAGATGCCGTACAGGTTCCACTGCTTGACGCCCAGGGCGGCGCGCAGGTCCTCGTAGTCGGCGGCGCTCTCGGTGTCGTTGTAGGCGGCGAGGTCGATTCCGCGGGCCGCGAGCTCGTCGCGGCAGGCCTTGGTGGCTTCGACGTGCAGGCGTTCGGTGGCGGGGGCGTCGGAGACGAGGCCGACGGCGCGTGCGTTGAACTCGTCGATGCCCGGGCACAGGACGTTCGGCCGGGCCGAGTACGTGCCGCGCTGGGACATGAGGACGACGTCGCGGTCGCGGTTCAGGCCGCCGTCGATCGCCATCTTCGCCTCCCCCACGGCGTCGTCGCCGGGTCCGCCGGCGAGCCACACGATGGGGTCGGGTTTCGGCTTGTCGCTGGCGGCGGGCACGATCGCGACACCGAGCTCGATCGTCTTGCCGGTCGGTTTCGCGCGGTTCTCGGGCACGGTGAGCGTTCCGCAGCGCGCCCCCTTGAGTTCGGGGATCGGCTCGGGCGTCCTGGGGCAGGAGCCCGGTTCGTAGCGGGCGTCGCCCACCGTCCGTGCGACCGTGCCGACCGGCGCGCCGGGGCCGGTAGTGGCGTCGGTGCGGGACTGCGCCTGAGCGGGCCCCGCGAGCAGTCCGGTGACGAGGAGACCGGTCACCATGCCGGCCGACGCGGCCCGGGCCCGCCGTACGGTGCGACGGCTGCGGGGCGCCCGGTGCAGGGGCGCGTGAGGCAGAGTCATGTACCCTCCCGGTCATTTCGGGATGATCGTGAACGGCTCGGGGGCGAGATCGTCCACGCAGGAGGTGTCGGGAGCGGTCGGGCGTGCGAAGAACGACGCCAGCACGCGCTGCGCGCACGGCGACTGCGGGACCACCCAATGGCCGATTCCCGGGACCAGCACGGAGGTCGAGCCGGACAGGTTGCGGGCCACGCCCTTGGCCCAGCTCGCCCCGGTCTTCACGTCGAACGTGCCGGAGACGACGAGGGCGGGTACCGGGCTGACCGTGGCCACGCGCTGGATCTTGGCGCGGTCCGCGACGTTCCAGATCCCGCACACCGGGTACTGGAACGGCAGCTGCGGGGCCTGGGCCAAGACCGTGTCCGGCCACTCGGGGTAGACCTTCCGGCCCGCCTCCAGCACGTCGGATTCCGAGTGGCCCGGAGCCCACTCGGCGCACGCGACCGAGTTCGTCAGGCCGTGCGCGAACTCGCCGGTCTTCTGGACCGAGCCGGCCGCGCGGGCCTGGGCGAAGCGCTCCGGGTTCCCGCGGCTGAGTTCGTCCAGCGCCGCCGGGAGGTCCTTGGGCCGGGGGGTGAAGGCGACGATCAGGTTCAGCAGGGCGCCCCCGTCGAGGACGGTCTTGACCGGCTTCCCGCCGTCCGGCGGCTTGACGTTCAGCGTCAGCGGGTGCGCCTCCAGCTTGCGCACCTGCTCCGTCAGCGTGCCGGGGAGGTCCGGGTAGCGGTCCTTGCAGGCGGGCTGCGCCGCGCACGCCGCGAAGATGTTGCGGATGCCCTCGGCGGTGCTGCCCCAGGTCCAGGGCAGGGTCACGAACTGGGAGGGGGCGACCGAGTCGATCGCCACCGCGCGGATCCCCTCCGGGTGCAGGCGCAGGTACGTCAGGGCCAGGTTGGTGCCGTAGGAGTAGCCGTAGACGTTCCACCGGGGGATGTGCAGCGCCGTGCGCAGATCGGCGAAGTCGGCGGCGTTCTCGGTGGTGTTGTAGGCGTTCAGGTCGACGCCGTCGGCCACGAGACGGGCCCGGCAGTCCGTCACCGCCTTCAGCATGAGCTGTTGGGCCTGCCGCGCGTCGTAACCGAGGCCCACGGACTGCGCGTTGAACCGGTCGACCTCCGGACAGGCGAGGTTCGGCCGGTCGTGGAGGTTGCCGCGCTGGGCCATGACTATCAGCTCGCGGTCCTTGTTCAGGCCGGAGTCGACGAGGAAGGGAATGTCGTCGAACGTGTCGGCCCCGGGACCGCCGGCCATGAAGACCACGGGTTCCGCGGCGGGTTTCTCCGCGGCGGCCGCGATCCTCGCCACGGCCAGCATGATGGTACGGCCGCCGGGGCGGGAGCGGTTCTCGGGGACCTCCAGGAACCCGCACCGCGCCGTGTCCAGCGCCTCGACCGGCTCCCGCGTCTTGGGGCAGGGTCCGGGTACGAACCGGGGCGCCGCGGTCGGGCCGGGCGCGGAGGACCGGGTGTCGGGTGACGCGGCGGCGCCCGGTGCCCCGCCGAATGCCGCGAGGCAGACCAGAGCGGCCGTGGCAGCCGCGTTGACTCCGTGTTTCACCATGTGCGCTCGTTCCTGTGCCGTGCAGGTGGATGGAACACACCTCTTCGACGGTAACGGCAGGCGCGAAGACGCGCACATGGTGACGGCAGGGGCCTACCGGGCCCGCCCCGATCCGAAGGACACCCCCTAGTCCCGCCCGCTCGTGACGGCGTAGTACTGCAGGTCCTGGACCTGCACCGTGCGGTCCGCCGCGTAGGGCAGCTTCACCTCCGCACCGGCCTTCCCGTCCCGCACCACCGCCGCCGAGCTGGTGCCCGGGCGCAGCGGGAGCAGTTCGGAGTGGATGCCGGCCGGGGCCTCGTGCGTGTCCCGGTCCGCGCCGACCACCGTACGGACCGCGGCCGGGGCCGTCAGGAAGCTGAGCACCTCGACCGTGTCGCGGGGCGCGGCGCTGCCCTTGCGCAGGGACATCACCAACGACTGGGCTCCGGCCGGGTCCGCGGAGGCGAATTGCGTCCGGGCCGATACGTACAGCGTGTCGCGGACGATCTTGGGCCAGCTGCCCGTCTTGAACTTGGTCAGGTAGTACGAGGAGAGGTCCAGGTAGGCGTACCCGTTGTGCAGCGAGGGCGCGAACTGGCTGCCCTCCGAGTAGTCGTTCCAGGTGGTGAGCTGAACCCAGTCGGCGTCGTCGTCGATGGCGTGCGTCCACGTGGAACGCAGGGTGGCGGTGTTGCCCGCCTCGTCGTAGACGCCCTGGTTGGGGCGGGCGTCCTGGACCGACACGGGCTGCATCCAGATCTTGCCCATGCCGTGGGCCCGCTGTGCGTCGCGGGTGGCGCTCTCCTGGCCGACGTAACTGCGGCTGCCCCATTCGGAGAAGCCGTGGCTGATCGGCGCGAACCCAGCGCTGTTGGCGCCGTAGTCGAGGAACGTCGGGACGAAGGCGGTGCGGATGCCGTGCCGGGTCCTGAGGAGGTCGAGGACCTGCGTCCACCAGGCGACGCTCTTCGCCTCGGCCTTGAACGGGGAGACGACGAGCCGGCCGTCGCCGAGGCGGTGCGCGGCGGGGGCCTTGCCCAGGGCCGCGACGGCGTCGGCGAGCACGCCGGGGTCGTCCGTGTTCAGGGAGGTCATGTCCGGCATCAGCATGATCTTGAAGGCGGGGTCGACGGCGTGGGCGGCTTCCATCAGGAGCTGGGCGCGGTCCCGGTTCGGCCCGGACAGGGAGAGCATGTCGAGCGTGAACCCGTCCAGGCCGGCGGCGCGGGCGGTGCGCACCTCCTGCTCCAGGTTGGCGCGTTGCCAGTTTCCGGACTTGGGCAGGACCGGCAGCGGCCGGTCGCGCAGCAGGCCGCCGTAGCGCTCGTGCTTGCCGTTCTCCCCCGCCGGGTTCAGGTAGTTGCGGGTGTAGTAGTCGGCGTCGGCGCTCGCGTTGTCCAGCGAGAGGGGGTACGGGGTGAAGTAGTGGGCGAACACCAGCTTCCTGCCGGCCTCGCCGGTGCGCAGGGCGGCCGGGCCGGGCAGGTCGAACGGCAGGGCGCCGGCGGGCCGCCCGCCTCCCGCGTCCCCGGCGCCCGGGTCGCCCGGGCCCCGGCCCGTGCCGTCGGGACTCGGGCCGGGCGCGGTCGGGGACTGGCCGGTGGCGCCGGGTGCCGTGGTCCCCTCGCCCGTGCCGGGCCCGGCGGCCCAGGGCGTGCCGATCACGGGGGCGGACAAGGCGCCTTGGCGGGCGTCGGCCGTGAACGGGTTCCAGGCGATGCCGGCGGCGACGCACACGCCGGCGAGCAGGAAGGCCGCGGCGAGCAGGGTCGGCAGCGGCCGGCCCCGCAAGCCCGGACGGCGGCGGCGGTGTGAACTCATCGTGGGTGCCCTCCCCTGCACGCGCCCCGGTTACGGGGCTGCAGAGCAGTACAGCCGATCGGCGGCTCCCGTACAACCGTCAGGCGTGCAGGGCCCGCTCGTCCTCGACGTGGCCCTCCGGTTCCAGCTGGAGGGTGGAGTGGGCCACGTCGAAGTGCCCGCCGACGCAGGCCTGGAGCCGGGCGAGCAGCTTCCCGGGCTCCTCGCCGCGCAGGGTCTCGGCGGCGACCACGACGTGCGCGGTGAGGACGGGCATGCCGGAGGTGACCGTCCAGGCGTGCAGATCGTGCACGGCCAGCACGCCGGGCTCCTCCAGGAGGTGCCTTCGTACGTCGGCCAGGTCCATGTCCTGCGGGGTGGCCTCCAGCAGGACGTGGGTGGCCTCGCGCAGCAGTCCGTACGCGCGCGGGACGATGAGCAGGCCGATGACGATGGAGGCGATGGGGTCGGCGGCCTCCCAGCCGGTGATCAGGATGACCAGGCCGCCGATGATGACGGCGACGGAGCCGAGGGCGTCACCGAGCACTTCGAGGTAGGCGCCGCGCAGGTTGAGGCTGTGCTCCTTGGCGTCGCGCAGCAGCCACAGGCCGACGCCGTTGGCGGCCAGGCCCAGTACGGCGACGCCGAACATCAGCCCGCCCTTGACCTCGACGGGTTCGCTGAAGCGGCGGATGGCGGTGTACAGGACCCAGACGAAGATCGCGAGGAGGAGCAGCGCGTTCAGGACGGCGGAGAAGATCTCGACCCGGTAGAAGCCGAAGGTGCGGCGCGGGGTCGGGGCGCGCTGGGCGAGGGTGACCGCGCCGAGCGCGAGGGAGACCCCGACGGCGTCGGTGAGGCTGTGCGCGGCGTCGGCGAGCAGGGCGAGGCTGCCGGAGAGCACGGAGCCGAAGACCTGGAGCAGGGTGATCGCGGCGCTGATGCCGATGGTCCAGAGGAGGCGGGCGCGGAACGTCCCGCTGACGGTCCCGGCGGCCGCCGAGGGAGCTCCGTGGTCGTGGCCCATGAGCGGAATCCGACCACAGGAGGACCGGGTGCGCCCGCCGGGCATCCCCCACCTGGCTGAATGGACAAAAGTGCGGTGGGTGTACAACTTATCCGGAATCCGACATTCCCCTGGCCATCCGGCAGAACTGGCGCATAATCATCGCTACGCGGCTCGAATGAACCCTTGGCCGCGCATGGGACACGCATGCAATGGGGGGCATCGTGCCGATGAGGGATTCAGGCCGGACCGGCACGCTGCCGGCGACGTCCGACGAGCTGTCCCGGCTGCTGACCGTCGTACGGCGGGGGCGGGTGCTGACGGTCACGGGGCGGTTCCGGCAGCCGCGGAGCCTGCTGGTGCGGGAGATCGCCGAGCGGCTCTCGTCCAATTTCTGCGATGGCGCGGCCGTCGTCGCGATCGGCGGGCCCTTCGGCGTGCGCGAGCTGACGACCGCCCTGGGCTGCGTGCCGGGCATGCCGTTCCTGCCGTACTGGACGGCGGACGCCGTCTCCTGGCTCGCGGAGCGGGACATGCTCCTGGTCCTCGACGGCACCGAGCACCTCGCGCCGGAGGCGCTGGCCTGGCTGCGTCGCCTGCTGACGGCGGCCCCGGGGCTGCGCATCCTGGCCTCGGGGCGGTCCCCGCTGGCCTTCGAGGGGGAGCGCGTCCACCGGCTCTGAGCGTGCCGGGGCCCCCGGCACTCACCGGCGCGGTTCGGGCCCCCGCTTCCACTCCTCCACCGGCAGCCCGAGGATCACCTCGTCGACGAAGGCCCCCGCGACCCAGGCCGAGCGCCGCAAGGTGCCCTCCAGGGTGAAGCCCGCGCGGGTCGCGGCGCCGATCATGGCGGCGTTGTCGGCGAGCGTCTCCAACTGGAGCCGGTGCAGCCCGCGCACCGTGAAGCCGTAGTGGCACAGCAGCTGCACGACCTCCGCGCCCAGGCCCCGGCCGCGGGAGCCGGGGAGCAGGGAGATCCCGAGGTGGCCGCCGCGGTTGTGGAGGTCGATGCCCCAGAGCGCGGCGTCGCCCGCGAGCGCTCCGGTGGCGGTTTCGACCACCGAGAAGAACGAGGTGGTCTCGGAGGGGGCGCAGGGCTCGTACGGCGAGTGGCCGGTACTCGGGGATATCGGACGCCACGGCCCGGCTTCGGCGCGCGAGCGTGTCGCCACGTCCTCGTACAACCCGGCGTGGAGCACGGCCACGTCATCGGCGTGCCGGGCGCGCAGCCCGGCCAGAGTTCCCTGGATCACCAGGACTTCCTAGCCGTCGGCCCCGCCGCCCCGCAAGCGGGTTTCCGGTGCGGGGCGGCGGCCGCGTACGGGTCCGCCCCGGTCGGCGGCTGCCGACCGGGGCGGAATCGCTCAAAACGAGCGGACCTTACGCGAGGGACGCGATCGCCTGGTTGAAGGTCGCGGACGGCCGCATGACCGCCGAGGCCTTCGCGGCGTCGGGCTGGTAGTACCCGCCGATCTCGGCCGGGGAGCCCTGGACGGCGATGAGCTCGCCGACGATCTTCTCCTCGGACTCGGCCAGCGTCTTGGCGAGCGGGTCGAACGCCGCGGCCAGCTTCGGGTCGTCGGTCTGGCGCGACAGCTCCTGCGCCCAGTACAGGGCGAGGTAGAAGTGGCTGCCGCGGTTGTCGATGCCGCCCAGCTTGCGGCTCGGCGACTTGTCCTCGTTGAGGAAGGTGCCGGTCGCGCGGTCCAGGGTGTCGGCCAGCACCTGGGCGCGGGCGTTGCCGGTGGTGGTCGCGAGGTGCTCGAAGGAGACGGCCAGCGCGAGGAACTCACCGAGCGAGTCCCAGCGCAGGTAGTTCTCCTTGACCAGCTGCTGGACGTGCTTGGGGGCGGAGCCGCCGGCGCCGGTCTCGAAGAGGCCGCCGCCGTTCATGAGCGGGACGACCGACAGCATCTTGGCGCTGGTGCCCAGCTCCAGGATCGGGAAGAGGTCGGTCAGGTAGTCGCGCAGCACGTTGCCGGTCACCGAGATGGTGTCCTCGCCGCGGCGGATGCGCTCCAGGGAGTACGCGGTGGCCTTGACCGGGGACAGGATCTCGATGGTGAGACCGTCGGTGTCGTGGTCGGCGAGGTACGTCTTGACCTTGGCGATCAGCTGCGCGTCGTGCGCGCGGCCCTCGTCCAGCCAGAAGACGGCCGGGACGCCGGTGGCGCGGGCGCGGGTGACGGCGAGCTTGACCCAGTCCTGGATCGGGGCGTCCTTGGTCTGGCAGGCGCGGAAGATGTCGCCCGCGGCGACCTGCTGCTCCAGGACGACGTTGCCCTCGGCGTCGACGAGGCGGACGGTGCCCGCGGCGGCGATCTCGAAGGTCTTGTCGTGGCTGCCGTACTCCTCGGCCTTCTGGGCCATGAGGCCGACGTTCGGCACCGAGCCCATGGTGGACGGGTCGAAGGCGCCGTGCGCGCGGCAGTCGTCGATGACGGCCTGGTAGACGCCCGCGTAGCTGCTGTCCGGGAGGACGGCCAGGGTGTCGGCCTCGTTGCCGTCCGGGCCCCACATGTGGCCGGAGGTGCGGATCATGGCCGGCATGGAGGCGTCGACGATGACGTCGGACGGGACGTGCAGGTTGGTGATGCCCTTGTCCGAGTCGACCATCGCGAGGGCCGGGCCCTCGGCGATCTCGGCGTCGAAGGAGGCCTTGATCGCGTCGGCGTCGGGCAGCGCGCCCAGGCCGTTCAGGATGGTGCCGAGACCGTCGTTGGGGGACAGGCCGGCCGCGGCCAGGGTCTCTCCGTAGCGGGCGAAGGTCTTCGGGAAGAAGGCGCGGACCACGTGACCGAAGACGATCGGGTCGGAGACCTTCATCATCGTGGCCTTGAGGTGCACGGAGAACAGGACGCCCTCGGCCTTGGCGCGCTCGATCTGGTCGTTCAGGAAGGTGCGCAGCGCGTCGACGTGCAGGACGGACGCGTCCACGACCTCGCCGGCCAGGACCGGTACGGACTCGCGCAGGACGGTGGCGGTGCCGTCGGCGGCGACGTGCTCGATGCGGAGCGTGCCGGCCTCGGTGACGACCGCGGACTTCTCGGTGGAGCGGAAGTCGTTCGCACCCATGGTGGCGACGTTCGTCTTCGACTCGGGGGTCCAGGCGCCCATGCGGTGCGGGTGGGCCTTGGCGTAGTTCTTGACCGAGGCGGGGGCGCGGCGGTCGGAGTTGCCCTCGCGCAGGACCGGGTTGACGGCGCTGCCCTTGACCTTGTCGTAGCGGGCGCGGATCTCGCGCTCCTCGTCGGTCTTCGGGTCGTCCGGGTAGTCCGGGAGCGCGTAGCCCTGGCCCTGGAGCTCGGCGACCGCGGCCTTCAGCTGCGGGATCGAGGCCGAGATGTTGGGCAGCTTGATGATGTTCGCTTCCGGCGTCTTCGCGAGCTCGCCGAGTTCGGCGAGGGCATCGGCGATCCGCTGGCCCTCCTCCAGGTGCTCGGGGAAGCTGGCGATGATCCGACCGGCCAGGGAGATGTCACGGGTCTCGACATTCACACCGGCCGTCGACGCGTAGGCCTGGATGACAGGCAGGAAGGAATACGTCGCGAGGGCCGGGGCCTCGTCAGTGTGCGTGTAGATGATGGTCGAGTCAGTCACCGGATGCTCCGCTCCACAGTCTGCGTCTCTCGTCTGCAACATTGCTCGACATCAAGATATCTCGTGATCGGACCGGTCCGGACAGCCCCCTGCCCGAGTCCCGGGGAGACGCGCGTCACCTTCTCTCCCGCGCGGCCCCCGGAACGGCGAAAGCGCCGCCCGGCGGCTGTTTCCAGCCGGGGCGGCGCTCAGGCACTCAGGCGTACTGGCCTGCTCAGGCGTGGACGGCCTTCGGGTTCGGGCCGTACTGGTTCGGCTGCGGCTGGCCCTCGGTCGCCATGAGGACGAGGAGCCAGATGCCACCGATCAGCGGGACGAGGGCGATGAACATCCACCAGCCGGACTTGCCGGTGTCGTGCAGGCGGCGGACACCGACGGCCAGGCCGGGGAGGAGGACGGCCAGCGCGTAGATCGCGTAGAGGAGCGGGTAGGTGCCGATCACGTTGTCGAGGACGGCGACGATGATCAGGGCGATCAGGTTGAAGAGGGCGAACATCCAGTACTCCTGGCGGCGGGCGCGGCCGGAGAACACGGTGTACTTCTTCAGGACGTCGGTGTAGTAGTTCATGGGTCCCCCCTGAGGACGTTCGTCGGCCCGTCCTGCTGGAGCAAGCCGAGGCAGAACTTATGCCCCGCTTATGTGGCGGTCAAGCCAGTTCACAACAAGCCGGAATCACCGTTTTTCCAGGGTTCACGGGCCAAAAACACCGGCCTCGACGGCCACTTGGAACCCACTGGTCGTACCGGGTCACGCGGGGTGACGAAACAGGGGTGATAGGGACCGATTCGTGATGCGCGAGCGCCTTCCGAGTCATTCGCCGCCGCCCCGCGAACCGCCTTGCGTCCGGCGGAGCATGCCCGTCCGCCTCCACATCGTTACGGCACCGCGACCCTGTCAGCCACTGTCACGCACCCGCACGCGCGGCGTCCCGCGCCGGACCCTGGGGCCGGCACGGGACGCCGTGGACCGCGTGAACTCACCAACGCGTTCAGCCGATGTGGAACGAGTCCCCGTAGACCTTCCAGTCGAGCGGGGTGTTGAGGTTCAGGTTGCCCTTCTTCAGGAAGACCCGCTGCGCGGTGTCGACACGGCTCGTGTCGCTGTGCGCCTCCTCCTGCTTCATCGCCCAGACGCGCGCGTCGAGGAAGGCGTTGAGCCAGGTGGTCTCGTTCCCGCCCTGGGCCGGGGGCTTGGCCTTGGACAGCGCCCGCTTGCGGATGTTGCGGAAGCTGGTGGAGTCGCCGCCGTCCCCGTGCATGACGATGGCGTCGTAGTACATGAACTGGCCGAGCGCGCCGACCCCGTCGGACTTGCCCTGGCCGACGGCCGGGTTGAAGTAGACCCGGTCGCGCTCGTGGTCCTGGGCCTTCTTGAACTCGCTGTCCTGCGCCGCCTTCGCCCAGTCCTTGGTGAAGTTCGGGTCGAGCCCCTTGTGCGAGTCCGTGCCGTCGACCTTCCGGAGGGCCGGCAGGTACTTGGCCAGCACGTTGCCCGGCTTGACGTCGGTGTAGTACTCGATGAGGTCGAGCATGTCGCCGGTGCCGGAACAGAATCCGATGATCCCGGCCGTGTAGCCGCGGCCGTCGTCTATGTCCTCTATGTACTTGTACTGCGCCTTCCAGTCCAGGGAGGAGTTCTCCGCGCTGGAGACGATCTGCATGGCGACGTCCTTCTTCGCCGGGTCGTCGAGCCCGACGGCCTTCACCGACACCGCGGCGGCGGGCGCGGCCGCGGGGGCGGCCGCCGACGTCGCGTGAGCGGTCACCGGTACGACGAGGAGGGCGCTGCCGAGCAGGGCGCTGATGGCGATTCTCTTGCGGTGGGGGGCGAACACAAGACCTCCATAAGGGAGTTGAGGCTTGGGCGGCTTCGTTAGGAAACTTTACTACCAGAGGTCGCGACAGCTCAATACCCCCGCACGCCACGTGTGCGGCAGGGTGGACAGGGTGCGACAGCGCTGGTTCATCGACCAACGCGCTGGGCGCGCGGTGGCCGGATTTCCGTACCCGGGACCAGTGCCCCCGCTCCCCGCGCGCTTGCTTGACTGAGGGCACACCACGGAGAACGGCCCGGTGCTTGCGGCTCTCGCAGCGGGCGGACCCGTGGGACGGAGGGGAGACCCCCGCGCCCCGATCGCGGTGTTCGGCGCGCGGGCCCCTGGCTCGAAAAGGGCCTCAGAGCCAGCCGTTGCGGCGGAAGCCGCGGTGGATGGCGAAGCAGGCGAGGGCCATGACGCCGACCACGACCGGGTAGCCGTACGTCCAGTGCAGCTCGGGCATGTCGTCGAAGTTCATGCCGTAGATCCCGCAGACCATCGTCGGCACGGCCACGATGGCCGCCCACGCGGTGATCTTGCGCATGTCCTCGTTCTGCGCGACGGTCACCTGCGCGAGGTGCGCCTGGAGGATGGAGTCGAGCAGCGCGTCGTACGCGTTGATCTGGTCGGTGGCCCGGGTCAAGTGGTCGGCCACGTCGCGGAAGTACGCGCGGACCTCCGCCGGGATCACCGGTATCGGCTGCGTGGCCAGGTGCTGGAGCGGGCGGCTCAGCGGGGCCACCGCCCGGCGCAGCTCCAGCAGTTCGCGCTTGAGCTGGTAGATGCGGCCCGCGTCGCCCCGGCCGCCGTACTCGCTGAACACCGCGGTCTCGACGGCGTCGATGTCGTTCTGCACCGCGTCCGTGACGGCCACGTAGTCGTCGACGACGTGGTCGGCGATCGCGTGCAGCACCGAGGCAGGCCCCTTGGCCAGTTGGCCGGGGGCCTCTTCCAGGCTCTCGCGGACCGGGCCCAGCGTGCCGTGGCCGCCGTGCCGGATGGTGATGACGAAGTCGTCGCCGGTGAACGCCATCAGCTCACCGGTCTCCACGACCTCGCTGGTCGCGGTGAGCTCCTCGTGCTCCACGTAGCGCACCGTCTTGAAGACGGAGAACAGGATGTCGTCGAACCGCTCCACCTTGGGGCGCTGGTGCGCGGTCACCGCGTCCTCGACGGCGAGGGGGTGCAGGCCGAAGAGCTCGGCGAGCCCCGCGAGTTCCTCCCTGGTCGGTTCGTGCAGGCCGATCCAGACGAACCCGTCGCCCGCCTTGCGCACCCGTCGCAGCGCCTCCTCCACCTCGGCGCAGCCGTCCTGCCGTGCGCCGTCCACGTAGACCACGCAGTTGACCACCGCGCTGCCGAGCGGGGAGCGGGCGGGGTGGCTGAGGTCGACGGCGCGCCGGTAGCCGCGGCGCACGGCCCGGCGCAGGTTGCTGAACATGGACAACGGGGTACTTCCCTTCGGCGGATCAGCGGCCAGTCTGCCACCGCCGCCGATCGGCCCCGTCAGACCCTGTCGATGAACACGCTCGTCGACTTCACCCGGGCCACGGCCTGCGCGCCGACCTCCAGGCCGAGCTCCTCCACCGCCTCCCGGGTCAGGAGCGAGACGACGCGGTGCGGGCCGGCCTGGATCTCCACCTGGGCGTCGACCGTGCCGAGCTTCACGGCGGTGACGATGCCGGGGAAGGCGTTGCGCGCCGAGGTGTACGGGGCGTCCTCGCCCTCGCCGGCCTCCTGGGCGGCCTGCACGCAGAAGGCGGCCAGGTCCGGCCCGTCCACCATCCGCCGCGTGCCTTCACGGCGGGTGGGGAAGCGCTCGGCGTCGGCCCAGCGGCGGGCCGTGTCGACGCTCACGCCGAGCAGCCGGGCGGCCTGGCCGATCGTGTAGGACTCCATACCCGCAGCTTAGGGGGTCCCCCGCCGGACCCGCCCACCGCCGGATGCCCGCCTTCGTCGGGGTCCGCGCCTACCGCGAAGCCCCCGCCTACCGCGAAGCCCCCGCCCACCGCCGGGGCCCGTCCTGGCGCAGGGCCTCGGCCGCCGCGGCCGCCACCACCTCCGCCACCGTCGACAGCGCCGGGGAGTCGAGTTTCCACTGCTGCCAGTACAGCGGCACGTCCAGGGGCCGGCGCGGCATCAGCAGGTCCAGCTCCCCCGCGCGTACCAGCGGCTCCGACTGGGTTTCCGGTACGAGTCCCCAGCCCAGCCCGGCCACCACGGCGTCGCGGAACCCCTCCGAGGTCGGCACGTGGTGGCGCAGCGGCCCCGCCCCGGCGTCCTGATCGCCGGTCAGCGACCGTACGAACCCGTCCTGGAGCTCGTCCCGCCGGTCGAACACGATCACGGGCGCCTCCCGCAGGCCCTGTTCGAGGCCCCCGGCCAGGTACCGGGCCACGAACCCGGGGCTGGCCACCGGCAGGTACCGCGCCAGCCCCAGTCTCCGTACGGTGCACCCCGCCACCGGGTCCGGCGAGGAGGTGACCGCCGCCATCACCTGGCCCTCCCGCAGCAGGGCCGTCGTGTGCCCCTCGTCCTCCCGGTGCAGCTCGAAGAAGACCGGCGGGTCCTGCGGCACCCGCGTGAGCGCCGGCAGGAACCAGGTGGCCAGCGAGTCCGCGTTGACGGCGATCGGCAGCCGCACCGGGCCGCCCGACTCCTGCGCCATCCCGAGCTCGGCGCGCGCGTCCCGCTCCAGGCGGGCCAGCTGCCGGGCGAAGCGGACCACCACCTGCCCGGACTCGGTCGCCCGCACGGGCTTCGTCCGCATCAGCAGCACCCGGCCGGTCCGCTGCTCCAGCGCCTTGACCCGCTGGCTCACGGCGGAGGGGGTCACGTGCAGGGCCGCGGCCGCCGCGTCGAAGGTGCCCTCGTCGACCACCGCGAGCAGGGTCCGTACCTGGTCCAAGGGGAGTTCGTCCATCACGAGCGCTAAGGGTACGTAAAAATCTTTAGCTGTACTGAAGCGCGCCCGCTCCTTACGGTCGAAGGCATGACACACGGCATCATCGCGGCGGCACTCGCCGGCTTCGGCACCGGACTCTCCCTCATCGTCGCCATCGGCGCGCAGAACGCCTTCGTCCTGCGCCAGGGGGTGCGCCGGCACGCCGTCCTCGCCGTGGTCGCGATCTGCGCCGTCTCCGACGCGGCCCTCATCGCCCTCGGCGTCGCCGGGGTCGGCGCCTTCGTCACCGCCTGGCCGGCCGCCCTGACCGCGGTCGCCATCGCCGGCGGCACTTTCCTGATCGCTTACGGATTCCTCGCCGCCCGCCGGGTGCTGCGGCCCGCGCCCGGGTCCGCCCTGGGCACCGAGGGCGCGGCCGCCGGCTCGCGCCGCGGGGCCGTGCTGGCCTGTCTGGCCATGACCTGGCTCAATCCGCACGTCTACCTGGACACCGTCCTGCTGCTCGGCTCCCTCGCCGCCGACCGAGGGGACCTGCGCTGGGCCTTCGGCATCGGCGCCGGGCTGGCCAGCCTGATCTGGTTCGCCACCCTCGGCTACGGCGCCCGGCTGCTGAGCGGCGTACTGGCGCGCCCCTCGGCCTGGCGGGTGCTGGACGGGCTCGTCGCGGCGACCATGGTCACGATGGGCGGGACGCTCCTGGCCCGGGCCTGAGCCGCGAGCGCGGCGGGCCCGCGCGGGGTACGGGTCCGCCCCGTACGGTGGCACGACCAGACACCAGGAGCCCGCTGTGCCCGACCGCCCGGCCGACCGCCCCTCGGAGCGTCTCCCGGACCATCTCCCGGGGCACCCCTCCCCCGACGAGGTGCGCCTGTACTACGCCGCCCGGCCCTCCCCGCTCGTCGCCGCCACCGCGATCGTCCTGGACTCCGCCGGGCGCGTCCTCGTACTGGCGCCCTCGCACCGGGCGGACGCGGAACTCCCGGGCGCCGCCGTCGAGGACACGCAGACCCCGGAGGAGGCCCTGGCCCGCGGGCTGGAGGAGGAGCTGGGCCTGTCCGCGCCGATCGGCCGGCTGCTCGCCGTGGAATCCCGGCGGCCCGGCTCCCTCGGCCGCTCCCTCATCGCCCACGTCCACCTCGTGGGTCCCCTCCCGCCGAAGCGGGCCGGCGCCCTCTTTGCCGCGGGCGGGGAGGGCGCCGGAGCCCGGTGGCTCGCGCCGGAAGAGGCGTACGCGGTGCTGCCCGCCCGGCTCGTGCCCCGGCTGCGCGCCGGTCTGGCCGCCCTGTACGCCGGCTCCCTCGCGCACCTCGTCGACGGCGTGCCACAGCCCGGCTCCCCCGCCGGCCTGGACCCGGAGCGGCGTACGGCCCTGGAGCACGCCGGGTCCTTCGACGCCGCGAGCCACCGGGCCGCCCGCCCCAAGGCCATCACCGCGGCGAGCGTGGTGTTCACCGACTCCGCGGGCCGGATCCTGCTGGTGGAGCCCTCGTACGGCAACTCCGGGCGCTGGAACCTGCCGGGCGGCGGGATCGACAGCGACCTCGGCGAGACCCCGCGCGCCGCCGCCCGCCGGGAGGTGCGGGAGGAGCTCGGCCTCGACCTCGCCCCCGGCCGGCTGCTCGGCGTCAACTGGGCCCACAAGCCCGGCTACCCGGCCCGCATCCGCTTCCTCTACGACGGCGGGGTCCTGGACGCCGCCGCCCTGGCCCGGATCCGGCTCGCCCCCTTCGAGCTGCTGCGCTGGCGCGCGGTGACCGCCCCAGAGCTGCGCGCGCTGGTCAAGCCCTCCCTGCGCCGCCAGATCGAGGCCTGCCTGCGCGCCCGAGCCGAGGGCACGGGCCCGCTGGAGCTCCACGCCGGCCGCCCGGCCGGCGTCCCGCGCAAGAAGAAGGAGAAGGAGAAGGGCGGGAAGGCGAAGGGGAAACGGTAGGAGAAACGGACGCTGCACTGGTCCATCCGGACGGCGTCATGGCGTGGCGCGCGGGTGGAGGGGCGGTCTCACGCATCGTCGATGAAGACAGTCCACGCACACGCGTACGCCCTCTCGCCGGCGAGAACGCGCGGAACCCATGGAGCCCCCATGTCCGCTGAGCCGACCCGTCCCGGAACCAGCACCGCTTCCGCCGTCCCCGAGGCCGCGGCGCCCCCCGATCCGCGCCGCTGGTGGATCCTCGCCGTCATCGGCCTCGCCCAGCTCATGGTCGTCCTCGACGCGACCATCGTGAACATCGCCCTGCCTTCCGCCCAGGCCGGCCTCGGGTTCTCCGACGACCAGCGGCAGTGGGTGGTGACCGCGTACGCGATCACCTTCGGCAGCCTGCTGCTGCTCGGCGGGCGACTGGCCGACAAGTTCGGGCGCCGCCGGGCCTTCCTCATCGGACAGATCGGCTTCGCGGCGGCCTCCGCGCTCGGCGGCGCCGCGGCCACCTTCGGGGTGCTCGTCACGGCCCGCGCCCTGCAAGGGGTGTTCGCCGCGCTGCTGGCCCCGGCCGCGCTCTCCCTGCTGACCACGACGTTCGCGGCGCCCGCCGAACGGGCCAAGGCCTTCGGCATCTTCGGATCGCTCGCCGCGTCCGGGGGCGCCGTGGGACTGCTGCTGGGCGGTGTCCTCACCGAGCACCTGAGCTGGCGCTCGACGATGTACGTGAACCTGCTGTTCGCCGCCGCCGCCGTCACCGGCGGTGTGCTGTGGCTGAAGCGGCCCGCGCCCGCCGCTGCTCCCCGGCTGGACCTGCCGGGCACGGTCCTCGCCTCGGCCGGGCTCTTCTGCCTGGTCTACGGACTGGCCACGGCCGGCCCCCGCGGCTGGCAGTCCGTGCACACCCTGGGCTTCCTGGTCATGGCGGCGCTGCTGCTCGCCGGGTTCGTGTGGTGGCAGCGCCGCAGCGCGCACCCGCTGCTGCCGCTGCGGATCGTGCTCGACCGGGTCCGGGGCACCGCGCTGATCGCCGTGTTCATCACCGGGGTGGGGATGTTCGGGGTGTTCCTGTTCCTGACGTACTACCTGCAGCACGCCCGCGGCTACAGCCCGGCCAGGACCGGTCTGGCCTTCATGCCGATGTCCGGCTGCACGATGATCGGCGCGATCGGCAGCAACATGGGGCTGCTGGGCAAGATCGGCGGGCGCCCGCGCATCGTCACCGGCATGCTGCTGTCGGCCTGCGGCATGGCCTGGATGACGAACGTGACCGCGACCGGCCCGTACGTCGTGGACGTGCTGCCGGGCCAGGTGGCGACGGGGCTGGGCATGGGCCTGATCACGGCGGCCGCCATGAACCTCGGCACCGCCGGCATCGACCCGCGGGACGCGGGGGTGGGTTCGGCGACGGTCAACGCGATGCGACAGACGGGCGGCTCCGTCGGCACGGCGCTCATGAGCACCCTTGCCGCCGGAGCCGTCGCCCGCTCGCTGGCGGGCCGGCAGCCCACGCCCGAACTGATGGCGCGGGCTGCCCTGGAGGGTTACCACACGGTCTTCACGGCATCGGCGGCCATCTTCGCCGTCGGCGCGGTGCTGACCCTGTTCATGCTGCCCGGCGGCCTGTCCGTGGAGCGCCGGCACGGCGCTCCCGGAGGCCGCCGTCCGTCAGCGCGGTGAGTGGCCCGCGGACGCGGGCGCCGCCGGCTTGGCGGGTGTGGTGGACGTGGCCGGCTTGGCGGGGGCCGCCGGCCCCGCCTCGGAGTTCGCGCAGTTCGACAGCGAGCTGCGGACCCGGTCGCCGGTCGAGAAGTGCTTCACCCGGCAGGCATTGGTCCCGATGCCGCCGTCGACCTGGCCGTAGCCCGGTCCGATCGTCAGGACCGTGTCGTTCAGACCGCGGACCGTGTCGTTGCCCGGGCCGCCCTGGACGATGCCCGCGGACTCGGCGCCGACCGACTTGGGCTCGATCACGTCGTTCTCGCTGCCGCCGAGGACCCGGCCGCCGAGGTCGACGTTGCCGGTGCGGATCAGGTCGCTGCCGTCGTTGCCGAAGACCTGGCCGCCGCCGCGCTCGTAGTCTCCGGGCGCACCCATGACGCTGCCCGTGGTGATCTTGTCGTCGCCGTGGTCGCCGTAGACGCTGGCGCCGTGCTCCGCCGTGCCCACGACGAGCGCGGTGATGATGGTGTCGCTGCCCGCGCCGCCTCGCACCGAGGAGTTGCCGTACTTCGGGGCGAGGTTGTTGACCTGGAGGGTGTCGTCTCCCTCGCCGCCGAGCACCTGACCGTCGATCAGCATGCCCTTGACGCGGATGTTGTCGTTGCCGCCGGCGCCGTCGATGATGACGTTCTCGACGTCGTTCTCGCACAGGATCGTGTCGGCGCCCGCGGTGCCCCGCACGACCGACAGACCGGACTTCACCTCGACGCCGTTGAGGGTGCACCAGTAGGACGGCAGGGAGTGGGCTGCCTGTGCCGGGGCCGCGGCGAGCGAGGTACCGGCGGCGATCATGGTCGCGATGACGTACGTGGCGGTGCGAAGTTTGCGGCGCGTGCGCAGCATGGATTCTCCCGAGAATGGTGTGCGTTTGTGTGGGGGTCTTGCCGGGGTGGTCAGGACAGCTCGTGGCGCAACGGCGTGAGCTGTTCGATGTCGTAGCGCTTCCGGAGTGCGTGGACCGCGGCGGGATCCGGGGTGGCGCTCGTGTCGAGCAGTTCGAGGAGCTCCTCGAAGTACCGCTCGTGATCGGGGGGCGGGGAGGCCTGGAAGAACATCCGGGCCGGTTCGCCGGTGGGGTTCGCGAAGGCGTGCGGACAACCGGGCGGAACCACGATGACGGTTCCTGGCGTGGCACGGACGACTTGGCGTCCGTCGAGCGCCTCCCAGTGTCGCCAGTCGTCCCCGGAACGGACGCGAGGCTCGAAGGCCATGACGTCGAGTTCACCCTCCAGGACGTAGAAGAGCTCCTCGCTGCGGGTGTGCAGGTGCGCCCCCACGTCGAAGCCGGGCGGGACGACGACCTCGAAGCTGGAGGCCACCGTGGAGTGCTCCCCGGTGACCTTGAACGTGACCTGCTGGGCCTCGGTGTGCAGCTTGCGGCCGTGACCCGGTGGCACGAACAGCCCGTCGCGGGCGACGTGCGCGGTCATGACCAGGTCACGGGCAGACCTTCGGGCCCGCGGATGAGCGCCCCGGGCCGCCAGCGCAGTTCGTTCACGGGGACGCCGAAGCGCAGGTCCGCGAAGCGGTCCAGGAGGGCGTCCACCATCAGCTCGGATTCGAGGCGGGCGAGCATGTTCCCGGGGCAGAAGTGGGGTCCGTACCCGAAGGAGACGTGCGGGTTGGGGCTGCGCTCCAGGTCCAGCTCGTGGGGGTCGGGGAAGACCTCCGGGTCGCGGTTGGCCGCCAGGTAGGAGACGTAGATCGCCTCGCCCGCCCGGATGAGCTGGCCCGCCACGGTGACGTCCTCAAGGGCGATCCGGGAGAGGCCGACGGCGTTGCGGTGCGGGATGTAGCGCAGCAGTTCGTTGATGGCCGAGGGCCGCAGGGCGGGGTCGCTGCGCATCCGGTCCATCAGGTCCGGCCGGGTGAGCAGGATGTAGACCATGTTGCCCACGTTGTTGGTGACGGCCTCGCCCCCGATCTGGAGGAGCAGGGCGAGGCCGGTCGCCTCCTCGGCGGTGACCTCGCCCGCCTCGATGGCCTTCACCAGGAGCCCGATGACGCTGTCGCCGCCGGCGACCTCCCCGGTGCGCATGCGCCCGCCCAGGTAGGCGCACATGTCGTTCTTCGCCTGTTCGCTGCGTTCGGCGCCCTGGGCCGAGGAGAGGATCAGCGTGGTCCATTCGTGGACCCTGGGCCGGTCCTCCTCCGGTACGCCCATCAGCTCGCACACGACGGCGAGCGGGAAGGGTGCCAGCAGGCGTTCGGTCAGGTCGACGGGCGGGCCGTCGCGCAGGATCCCGTCGACGTAGCCGTCGAGCATCTCCTTCGCGCGGGTGCGCAGGCGCTCCACTCCGGGGGTGGTGAAGGCCGCGCCGACCGTGCGCCGCAGCCGGGTGTGGTCGGGCGGGTCCTCGAACCCGACCGCACCCGGTGCGGGGATGAAGTGCGGGGCCAGCCGGGTGACATCGTGTTCCACGACCAGCTTGCGGCTGAACCGGGGATCGTTGGCCACCATGCGCACGTCTTCGTACCCGCAGACGAGCCAGGCCCACCCGCTTCCGTTGGGCATGCGGATCCGGGTGATCGGACCCGCCTGCATCAGCTCGGCGAGGACGGGGTCGAAGTCGACCCCGTCCAGAGCCGGGGTGGGCCAGTGCGTGATGGGTGGCCTTGAGGTTGCGGGGCCGTCCTTCAGCATTCTTCGGATTCCTCCCTCACCCGGTCCTCATTCCGAGGTCCAGCTGCCCAGTGAGATCTCCGCGGTGATGCCCGGGCCGAATCCGGCCAACAGGCCCCGCGCGGCGTCGGCGGTGCCGTTCTCGTCGAACATGCGGCGCAGTGCGTCCAGGACGACGGCGCTTGCGATGTTGCCGTACTCGGTCAGTGTGGCCCGACTGAAGCGGAATGCCTCGGGTGCCACACCGAGGTACTTGCTGAGGTCGTCCAGGATGCGCGGTCCGCCGGCGTGGATGATGTAGAAATCCAGCGCGGCGGCGTCCCAGCCATGGAGCTTTGCCAGGTCCTTGAGGGACGGCGCGAGCGGTTCCATCGTCCCCGGGACCCGCCGGTCGAGCTTGAAGTGGAACCCGGTGGACTTGACGTCGTACATGATCCAGTCCTCCGTCTGGGGGATGATGTACGAGCTGTTGCGGTGCAGTTCCATGCCGGTTCCGCCCCGGCCGCGGACGACGGCCGCTCCCACTCCGTCGCCGAACAGGCCGTTGGAGAGCAGGTTGCCGACCTCCAGGTCGGCGGGCTGGTAGCACAGCGAGCAGAGCTCGCAGGACACGATCAGCGCGTTCGCCTCGGGGTAGGCGATGCAGAAGTCGTGGGCGCGGTTGACGGCGGCGCCGCCCGCCGCACAGCCCAGCTGGGCGATGGGCAGCTGCCGGGTGTCCGTCCGGAAGCCCAGCGCGTTGATCATCCAGGCGGTCAGCGAGGGCATCATGAAGCCCGTGCACGACACGTAGATGATCATGTCGATGTCCTTGGCCCGCAGCTGGGCGTCCTCCAGCGCCTGCCGCACCACCGCCGGGACCCGCCGCTTGGCCTCGGCCTCGTACACGGCGTTGCGCGATTCGAAACCGGGGTGCTTGAGCGTTTCCTCGATGGGCTGCACGATGTGCCGCTTCGCGACGCCGGTGTTGCGGATCAGACGCAGCGCCAGGTCGAGCTGCGGATGGTCCGCGTGTACGGACCGGCACAGATCAAGGGTCTGCTCCATCGTGATCACGTGCTCGGGCACGCACACCGTTGGCCTGCACAGAGTCGCCATGGGTGGCTCTCCTTTCGTGTCTGACACAGCCTCATCGACCTCCGCCGGATGCGCGCGCGGGACTACGGCGTTGGTGACATGAGCCAATCCGGTGACGCTGCGCCGATGAGGCAGCGGAGCGTGTGACGAGAGGGAAGGGATGGCCGTGCCGATTTCCCGCGGAATCGCGCCTCGGGGGGTGACATCCACGCAGGGAGATGAACCATGACGTCAGACCCGCAAACCGCCCTCAGGCCGGAGCCGGAGATGGACCCGGAGAGGGACGCCGGGGTGGACCCGGCCTCGGGCGAACCGGTGCACTGCTGGAACCTGGACGACTTCGAGGCGCTGGAATTCGACCCGTTCCTCCACGACCGCCTGCGGGACCAACGGGCCACCCGGATCCGGCTGCCGTTCGGCCAGGGCACCGCCTGGCTGATGGCGCGCTACGCCGACGTGAAGGCGGCGACCACGGACCCGCGCTTCAGCCGGTCGGAGCTGGTCGGCCGGACCATCACCGCCTCCTCCCCACATGCGATCGCCTCGCAGCAGGCGTCGATGAACTACGCCGACCCGCCGCGCCTGAACGACATGCGCCGCGTGGTCGCCCGGGCGTTCACCGGCAAGAGCATGCAGAAGCTGCGGCCGACCGTGCAGCACACGGCCGACGGGCTGCTGGACGAGATGGAGCGGCACGGCTCGCCGGCGGATCTCGTCGAGCACCTGCACGGCCCGTTCCCGCTGGCGGCAGTCGCCGACCTGCTGGGCATGCCGCAGGACATGCGCCAGGACATGACCTCCTGGGCGAACGTGATCATGACCCCCGGCCCGGCCCCCGACAAGAGCACCGACGCCCTCAAGACGGTGCGCGAATGCGTGGTCGCGCTGCTCGCCATGCGGCGGGTGAAGCAGAGCGACGACCTCGCCGGGGTCCTCGCCGGAGCCGCCGACGCCGGTGAGATCACCGAGCCGGAGGCCGTCTCCATCGCCACCGCGATCCTCGTGAGCGGTGCGCACGCCGTCCGCAACAACAGCGCGAACATGGTGTACGCCCTGCTCACCCATCCGGAGCACCACGAACGGCTGCGCCGGGAGCCGGAGATGATCCCCCAGGCGGTCGACGAGCTGCTGCGGTTCATCCCGCACCGCAGCGGGGTCGGTCTGCCGCGGATCGCCACCCGGGACGTGGACATCGCCGGGGTCACGATCAAGGCCGGGGACACGGTGTATTCCTCGTACCTCGCGGCCAACCGCGATCCCGAGGTCTTCCCGAACCCGGACGCGCTGGACTTCGATCGCGGGCCCATCGCCCACATGGCCTTCGGCAACGGGCCGCACCACTGCGTCGGCTCGATGCTGGCTCGTATGGAGTCCGAGATCATCATCACCACACTGATCGAACGTTATCCGCGCCTGGCCCTGGCCGTGCCGCCCGAGCAGCTCGAATGGCAGGCCGGGGCGCTGATCCGGGGGCCCAAGACCCTGCCGGTGACCTGGTGATACGCCGGCACCGGATCAAGGTGGTCCGGGGCGCCCCGGACCACATAGAACTGGCGGCCCTCACGGCCGCCCTGCTCATACTGGCGCGCACGGTCCCCGTGCCGTGCGCGCCCCACGCCCGCTCCTCCCGCCGCCACCGGGCCCACTGGGACCGGAACGTGACGTCGGTGGTGCACTGCCCCTCCCACTCCTGGCGGGCCCGCCCGCCCGCGGGTTTCGTCTAGCCGTCAGGCGCGGCCCGGCTGCGATGCGGCCGGGCCCGTCGGGGTCGCCGAGGGGCTCGGGGTCGCCGGGTTCTCGCAGGTGACCTCGTCGCGCGGGGTGTAGTGCGTACGGTAGGTCTCCCGCTTGACCTCCTGCCCGCCCTGGACGAAGACCCGGTCGACGGCCACGTCGAAGCCCTCCAGAGGGGTCTGGACCTCGCAGGTCGGCCCGGAGCCGGTGCGCTTGCCCGGCGGGGTGGTGTTCTCCCGCGGGCCCTGGGTCGCGCGTATCTCGTCGTACTTCTTCGTGCCGAGCAGGCTGATGGTCAACGAGGTGTCGGTGGACTCGGCCTTGACGTAGATCGCGTGGCCGGAGTCGTTCTTCCAGCGCAGGTCGAGGGTGCCCCAGGCCACGGTGGCCTCGCGGCCCTCCGGGTAGCGCTCGATGTAGAACGAGTGGGCCCCGTGCTCCACCGGATGGACGCCCGCGAAGAACATGGCGTTGTACATGGTCGTCGCGACCGCCGAGACTCCGCCGCCGGGGGACTTCACGTACTGGCCGTCGTTGATCATGATGCCGTCGACGAAGCCGTTCTCCTTGGTGCGCTCGCCGACCGTCTTGTTGAAGCTCCACGTCTCGCCGGGCATCACGACGGAGCCGTTGATCAGCTCCACCGCCCGCCCGATGTTGGTGGTGCGGTACGGCGCGGCCGGGAAATTGACCGTGAAGGAGGACATCTTCTCCTTGATGCCGAGGCGCGCGGCGTTCTCGGCGGTCAGCCGCGGGTGGACCGTCGTCACGGCGACCTCGCCGCTGCGGGCGGCGCCGGTACGCGTCAGCAGCGGGACCACGGCGTCGGCGAACGCCTTCTCGGTGACCTGCACCCCGGAGCGCCCGTCCCGGGCGACGACCGCACGCCCCGAGGCGTCGACGCTGAAGGTGGCCCCGCGGGAGGGGCTGGTGGCCGCGGCGATCTGCCGGGCGACCGCGGGCTCGGCCAGCAGCCCCTTGGCGTCCAGCTTCGGGACCAGACGGCCCTGCGCGTCGGGCTCGACCGACAGGTGCTCGCCCAGCACGGCGGGGGTGAGGGTGACGGTCTTCCCGGCCACCGAGAGGGTGACCGGACCGGACATCGCGGGCTCGGCGAACTCCTTCAGGGCCCGCGCGGTCTCCTGCTGCCCCACGGCGGGGACCTTCCGGTCCACGGGAAGGGCGACCGGGCCGGCCTGGGGGCGCAGGTAGGCGGCGCGTACGGTGTCGGCCGCCTGGCCTGCGCGTACGGCGACACCGGTGACGGGGGCGGTGACCTTGGCCGTGCCGTCCTCGAAGGTGATGTCCCCGTCGCGGGCCTGCCGGCCGGCGGTGGTGATCCGGCCGACCTCGGCGGTGCTGGTCGGGCCGTCCGTACGGATCACGGGCTCGACCTCCCGGTTCTCGGCCGGGGTGAGCAGGCGCCCGATGACGGTGAAGGGGTCGGATCCGGCCTGCGCGGCGCGGTCGACCGTGGCGGCGGTGTCCAGGGAGAGCCCGAAGGCGGCCGGGGCGGCCTTCTCGGTGCGATCGCCGATCCGCAGCTCGATCGGGGCGGCCGCGGCGGGGCCGAGCGCGTGGTCGAGCGCGGTCCTGGCCTCCGTGCGGCTCATGCCGCCGATGTCGACACCGCGGACGTGGGTGCCGTCGACGATGGCGTCGCCCGCCGCGGCCAGACCGGTGAGGTAGAGGCCTCCGAAGCCGAGGGCGACGGCTCCGCCGACCAGGGGCAGGGCCGTTCGCCGGTTGACCTTCAGGCGGTGTGCGCGTCGCATGTGTCTCGTCTCTCCCGGTGCCGGTGGCGCTGGTGGGTCGGTGTGGACCGGAAACCAGCATTCATCAATTCGGACCAAAAGGGTCGAAAATGTGCCTGTTCTCACGACGGGCGCCCAGGTGGAGTGGCGCCCGGGTCGGCTGACCGGAATCAAGGCCACTTGGTTCGGATTGGCCCTGTTGGGCCGTTCGGGGGATGCCACACGGTAAGACCTGTCGGTCTTTGGCTCCTCGAAAGGCTCACCGATGTCGCTCGCCCCCGCCCGCCCCGCGCGGCGCCTGCCCCGTCGGCTCCTGCAGCTCTACGTCGGGCTCGCGCTGTACGGCGCCAGCTCGGCCTTCCTGGTCCGCGCCGGGCTGGGGCTGGACCCGTGGGACGTCTTCCACCAGGGGCTCGCCGAGCGCACGGGGTGGAGCATCGGCACGGTCTCGGTGGCCGTCGGCGCGCTGGTCCTGCTGCTGTGGGTGCCGCTGCGGCAGCGGCCCGGGCTCGGGACCGTCTCCAACGTGTTCGCCGTCGGCCTGACCATGGACGCCACGCTCGCGGTGCTGGCGGACGTGCACGGCGCGCTCGCGCAGGCCGCCCTGCTGACGGCGGGCATCGTCCTCAACGGGGTCGCGACCGGGCTCTACATCGCCGCCCGCTTCGGACCCGGCCCGCGTGACGGCCTCATGACCGGACTGCACCGGCGGACCGGGCGCTCGCTGCGGCTGGTCCGCACCGGCATCGAGCTGACGGTCCTGGCGGCCGGAGTCCTGCTGGGCGGCACGGCGGGCGTGGGCACGGTGGCGTACGCCCTGGCCATCGGTCCGCTCTCCCAGCTCTTCCTCCGCGTCTTCGCCCTCCCGCCGCAGGCCGCGCCCCCGCCCGCGGCCGGGTCCGCGCCGGAGCGCGGGACGCGGGCGCAGGCCGCGGCGGCCTCGGCTTCGGCTTCGGCTTCGGCTTCGGCTTCGGCTTCGGCTTCGGCTTCGGCTTCGGCTTCGGCCCAAGGCTGACGGCAGCTCCACCCGGCGCCGCCCCGTCCGGCGCCGCGCCACCCCGGCCCGGCCCGGCCGCCTCATCCGACCTGGCGGCGGACCAGTTCGCGGAAGGGCCCCGTCGGGTCGGCGAGCAGGTCGGCGGGCCGGCCCTGCTGGACCATCCGGCCGTCCGCCATCACGATCACCCGGTCGGCGTCCATGACGGTGGACAGCCGGTGGGCGATCACGATGCGGGTGGCGCGCAGGGCGCGGGTCGACTCGATGACCACGCGCTGCGCCTCGTTGTCGAGCGCGCTGGTGGCTTCGTCCAGGAAGAGGACGCGCGGCTTGCCGATGAGGGCCTGGGCGATCATCAGCCGCTGGCGCTGGCCGCCCGAGACGGTCCCCCCGCCGTCGGACAGGACGGTGTGCAGGCCCATCGGCATGGCCTCGATGTCCTCGGCGAGCCCCGCCAGCGCGGCGGCCTCCGCCGCCTCTTCGAGGGAGTGGCTGCCGGAGCCGCGGATGCAGTCGAGGAGCGACCCGGAGAACGGCTGGGCGTTCTGGAGGACGACACCGCACTGGCGGCGTACGGCCGCCTGGTCGAGCCCGGCCAGGTCCTGTCCGTCGTACAGGACGCTGCCGGAGGCCGGCCGGTCGAAGCCGATGAGCATGCGCAGCAGCGTCGACTTGCCGCAGCCGCTGGCCCCGACGACCGCCACGAACTCCCCCGGCCGCACCGCGAACGACACGTCGTCCAGGACGAGCGGCCCGTCGTCGGCGTACCGGTACGAGAGGTTGCGCACCTCGACGGCCCCGCCGAGCTCGCCCGGCCGGATGCCGGCGGTCCGTACCTCCGGGCTCGCCTGGAGGATCGGCTTGACCTGTTCGTACATCGGCTGCACGGCGGCGGCCGACAGGAGCGCGCCGGTCAGCTGCGTGGCGGAGGCCAGCATCATCGTCACGGCGGTGCTGAACGTGAGGAACTCGGCCGCGGACATGGAGCCGCGGGCCGGCCCGGCGAGCAGCATGAACATCGCGAGCGTGCAGAGCGGCAGGTAGACCGCGTTGAGGACGGTGAGGACGTTCTTGATCCGGCCGATGCGCTGCTGCAGTTCGCGGGTACGGGCGAACTCCCGCGCCCAGGCGGCGTACGCGAAGCTCTCGGCGGCGGCCACGCGCAGTTTGGGCAGTCCGCGCAGGGTCTGGAACGCCTGGTTGTCCAGCTTGTTGCCGAGCCGGAGCAGCTGCCGCTGGTAGCGGAGCTGCCAGAGCCCGAGACCCAGGAAGACGGCGGCGACGCCCGTCAGCATGGCGAGCGCCGCCAGTGCCAGCGGCACGCTGTAGACGAGCAGCAGTACGAGGTTCATCGCGCCGACGGTGCCGGCCTGGAGGGACACCGAGACGATGCCGGACAGCACGCTGCGGATGGAGCTGATGCCCATGGCCGCGGCGGCGAGTTCCCCGGTGGAGCGGCCTGCGAAGAAGGTCACGGGCAGCCGCAGCAGCCGGTCCCACACGGCCGGTTGCAAGGTGGCCTCGATGCGGCCCTCCATCCGCAGCACGGAGACGTTCTGGAGCAGCATGAAGGCGGCCGAGACCACCGCGGCCGCGATGAGCGCCAGCGCGGTCTGGGCGATGAGGCCGTCCTCACCCCGCGGTACGTACGTGCCGAGCACCCGGCCGGTGGCCACCGGGACGAGCGCGCCGAGCCCGACGGCCCCGAGTCCGCCGAGGACCAGGCTGCGCAGGTCCTGGCCGCTGCCGCGCACGCTGAAGCGCAGCAGGTGCGCCAGGCCCGGCTTCCGGTCGGGCAGGGGGCGGTAGAACATGACGGCGTGCGGGGCGAAGGCGGCCGCGTCGCGCCGGCGGACGGGCGCGCGGGCGCCGGTGAGGGGGTCGACGGCCTCGTACCGGCCGCGGCGCCACAGCAGGGCGACGGGGGCCCCGTCGTCCGCGCGCCGGCCGACCAGCGGGCCGCCGTACTCCCGCCACCAGCGGCCGGCCAGCTTGACCGGCCGGGTGCGGATGCGGGAGGCGAGGGCGATGCGTTCGACCGGGTCCGTGCGCCCGGAGTCGCCCGCGGCGCCGGTGGGTTCGGTCAGGGCGATGCCGGCTTCGGCGGCCACGAGGCGGCACGCGGCGAAGGTCGCGTCGTCGCCCGCTGCGCGGCTCGCTCCCCCGCGGGATCGGCCGATGGAGGCGAGCAGGGCGCGGTCCGCCTGGCTGCGGGCGGCCTCGCCGGCCTCGATCCCGGCGGCGGTGCGGTCCGCGTGGGCGCGCTCGTCCTGTTCGATGCGGCGGTCCAGTGCGGACAGCAGCCGGTACTGCCGGTCGACCATGCCCTGCCACACGGCCTCGTCGACGAGGAGCGTGCCGGCGGTGGCCGCGCCGTCGTGGGACTCGTACACGGCGCCGTACTGCACGCTCCCCGGCGGGATCTGCATCCACGGGATGTCCTCGTCGGCCCCGCCCCGGCCGGCGGTGTCCGGGGCGCCGTCCAGCGGTGCTTGGTACAGCACGCGAAGGCCCCGGCCGATGCCGCGGGCGAAGGCGTCCTCCAGGGGGCTGGCCGCGGGCTGCCACGGCTCGGTGTGCATGCCGTGGCCGCCGTGCTCCCCGTGCCCGGCGTACCCGTACTCCGCGGGCCCGGCGTACCCGTACTCCGCGGGCCCGCCCCAGGATCCGGCGGGCGCGGGCCGGTGCAGCTCGTGCAGTTCGATGCGGCGCAGTGCGCAGCCTTGCAGCGGGCGCCCGGTCAGCGTGTGCGCGGGCCCGTCGACCGGGCCCAGGAGCAGCGCGCCGGACTCCAGCCGGCCGAGGAAGTGCCAGTGGCCCTCCTGGGCGGCGTCGACGGCGAACACGTCCAGCTCGCCCCGGACGACGAGCCACAGGACGAGCGGACCCTCCAGGAAGATGCTGCGCAGGCCCGCGCAGTCGACGTCCGAGCCCAGAGCGCCGAGGGCCGCGACGACCGGATCCGCCACGGCGCCGGTCTGATGGACCTGCCGGGAGTGGCTGGTCTGGTGGGTCTGGTGGGTCTGGTGCGGGGTCGCCACGTCAGTGCTCCTTGACCAGTGCGGCGTACGCGCCCCGCGCGGCGAGCAGTTGCTCGTGCCGTCCGCGCTCCACGACCGTGCCCCGGTCGAGTACGACGATCTCGTCGCTCTCCCGTACGGTGCTCAGCCGGTGGGCGATCACCACGCAGGCGCAGCCGCGGCGCCGCAGGTTGTCGATGACGATCTGCTCGGTCGCCGCGTCCAGGGCGCTGGTCACCTCGTCCAGGATCATGACGCTGGGGCGGCGCACCAGGGCGCGGGCGATCTCCAGGCGCTGGCGCTGGCCGCCGGAGAAGTTGCGCCCGTCCTGCTCGACGCGGCTGTGGATGCCGCCGGCCCGCCGTGCGACCACCTCGTACACTGCGGCGTCCCGGAGGGCGGCGACGACGGCCTCGTCCGGGATGGAGGGGTCCCAGAGGGCGACGTTGTCGCGGACGGTGCCCTCGAAGAGGAAGACGTCCTGGTCCACGAACGACACGGAGGCGGCCAGCGCGCCGCGCGGGATGTCCTCCAGCCGCATCCCGTCGATGCGGATGGCGCCCTCCCACGGGGTGTGGAGGCCGGAGATCAGCCGGGAGACGGTGGACTTGCCGCTGCCCGAGCCGCCGACGAGGGCCACCTGCTGCCCGGGGCCGACGGCGAGCGAGACGTTCTTCAGCAGTGGCGCGTCCAGCGGGCTGTAGCCGAAGGTGATGCCGTCCAGCTCCACGTGCCCCTTCAGGCGGCGGGTGCCGGAGAGCTGCTCGCGGCGCAGGTAGAGGGGGTCGACGGGAAAGTTCTCCACGTCCTTCAACCGGGCCACGTCCGCCGCGAAGTCCTGGATCCGGCCCGCCACTCCGCCCAGGCGGGTGATCGGCGCGGTGAAGCTGGTCACGAGGGCCTGGAAGGCGACGAGCAGGCCGACCGACAGGTGCCCCTCCACCGCGCGCGAGCCCCCGATCATGAGGATCAGCGCGCTGTTGAGCGCGGCGAGCGTGGGCGCGACGACGGCCAGCCAGGCGCTGGGGACCCCGAGCCGCTGCTGCACGTCGAGCGTGACGGCGTGCTGGCCGGCCCAGCGGCGGAAGAAGGTGTCCTCCCCGCCGGTGGCCTTCATCGTCTCGATCAGCTGCAGACCGCTGTACGAGGTGTTGGTGAGCCGGGCGCTCTCGGCGCGCAGCTTCTGGGTGCCGGTGGCCCTCAGCCGCATCACGATCCGCAGGGCCACCAGGTTGAGCAGGGCGATGAGCACCCCGACGACGGTGAGTTGCGGATCGTAGGTCCACAGCAGGACGGCGTAGAGCACGACCACCACGGCGTCCACGCCCGCGGCGGCCAGGTCGCGGGCGAGGGTCTCGGCGACCGCGTCGTTGGACCGCAGGCGCTGGACGAGGTCGG
This sequence comes from Streptomyces sp. NPDC051582, assembly GCF_040681715.1. Classification (NCBI taxonomy): domain Bacteria; kingdom Bacillati; phylum Actinomycetota; class Actinomycetes; order Kitasatosporales; family Streptomycetaceae; genus Streptomyces; species Streptomyces sp. NPDC051582. Next base: position 79,029 of record NZ_JBFAZJ010000007.1, on the reverse strand, counting down.
CCGGGTTGCGCTGGGTGAAGAAGGCGACGGGGAGCCGCAGGAGGTGGCGCAGGAAGCGGGCGCTGCCGAGCGTCGAGGAGATGATGCGGCCGCGCAGCAGATTGGCCTGCTGGAGCCAGGTGAGCACGGCCGTGAGGACGAGGGCCGCCCCCATCGCCGCGAACAGCACGCCGAGCAGCGAGGTCTGCTCGCCGATGAGGAACGTGTCGATGTACGTACGGCTCAGTGCGGGCACCGTCGCGCCGACGGCCACCAGCAGGAGGCTGGAGAGCACGGCGGCGAGCATGGTGCCCGAAGTGCCGCGCAGGCGGGCCGGCATGGCGCTCATGACCCCTTGCCGGCGGCCGGTGCGGCGAAAGCGCGGGCCGGGTTCGAAGACGAGCGCGATGCCGGTGAAGGCGGTGTCGAACTCCTCCATGGGAACGAACCGGCGGCCCTTGGCCGGGTCGTTGACGTGGGCGCCGCGGCGGCCGAGGCGCCGGCCCGTGCCCTCGTAGACGACGTAGTGGTTGAACTCCCAGAAGAGGATGGCCGGCGGGCTCACCCGGGCGAGCGCGCCGAGGTCCATCTGCATGCCCTTGGCGGTCAGCCCGTAACCGCGGGCGGCCTTGAGCAGGTTCCCGGCCCGGGAGCCGTCGCGGGACACCCCGCAGGCGATGCGCAGCTCTTCGAGGGGGACGAAGCGGCCGTGGTGGCCGAGCACCATGGCCAGCGCGGCGGCCCCGCACTCCACCGCCTCCATCTGGAGCACGGTGGGGGTGCGTACGGGACGGGGCGTGCGGCGCGGCGCGCGCTGGCGCCCGCGGGAGGAGAGGGTCACGGGAGCAGCCAATCGACGGGACGCTGTGCCGGGAGGTGGACGGCTCCGTCGACCGGCGTCGTGGAGTCGAGCGGGTACGGGGGTCCGCCCGCGGTGGACCAGCGGTAGCCGGAGACGGTCGCGGAGGAGCCTTCGAGCTGCACGAGCACCGCGATCGGATTGCCCTGGCGGGCGAACTGCGCCGCGAGGCGGGCGTCGCCGAGGAAGCCGGCGATCTGCGCCTGCGTCTGGGGCGCGCGCCCCACGTCCTTGACCCGCCCGCGCAGTACGCCGAACCGCTGCCGGGGGACGGACTGCACGTCCAGGTCGACCAGGGCCCCGACGCGGATGTCCGCGCCACCGGCACCTGACACGTACAGCACGGCCACCAGCGGCTCGTCGGCGCTCTTGACCCGCTCCAGGACGGCGAGGTCCGCACCCGTCGCCACGACGGCGCCCGTCTTGGCGACCAGGCTCGTCACCCGCCCGCCGGCGACGGCGCGCACGGTCCGTTCGCCCTGCTCGGTGGCGACTTGGAACAGCGGCGCACCGGGCGCGAGCAGCCGTCCCTCTTGGGAGAGCACGGCGGTGACCTGTCCGGAGTACGGGCTCTGGAGCAGATAGCTGCCTTGGGCGCGCGTGAGAATTCCGGACGCGCTCGCCTTGGCGGAAACGGACCCGCTGAACACCCAGACACCGAGGACGGCCATGACGAGGACGCTCACGCCGAGCGCGAATTTCCCCTGGGGCCGGGCGAAGCGCACGGGAAGATCGAGCTCGTCGCCCGAATTCAGTTTGGAGAGCGCCTTTCGACGGAACTGCACGAACTCCCCTTCACACACGGCGAACCCCGGAACGAATGACGCCCCGGGGTCCACTCACACGGACATCCGACTCAGAGGCCGGCGACACCGGCGCGCACGCCGACGATGCCCTCGACCGTGCCGGGCAGGGCCTGCACGCCCTGGACCGTGTGGAGCGAGGTGACCGTGTTCACCACGTGGAAGACGTCGCCGGTCACGGCGCCGAGAAGCCCACCGGAAATGCTGACACCGCCGGAAACCGCGTCCAGTTCGTCGTCGGCGATCTCACGGGTCTCGATGTCGTTACGCATGATGTGCGCACCCTTTCAGTCGTCTGAATCAATTCGCGAATGACGCCGCCTCACCGCCGGCGCCGGACAGATGAAAGCACGCGAACGAGCAGTGGAGCCAACCGCGTTGACATCCCGATTGAGGCGGCATCACGTCGTACGACACGAACTCTCCGATCAATTCGGCGGATCGCCACACCTCCTCCACAAGATCGAGTAACACATGGGGACGGCCCGAGACCCCGACTCCGCACAACCACCCAAAACGGACCGAACTTCCGCCGGGGATGTAACAGGACGCACCCCCTCCACTTTCACCGGGTGAAGATTCCGGGGAGCGACACCACGTGACGTCCCGGGCACGTTCCGTGCAGGCGAACGCCCTTGCTGAGGTGCGCCGATGTCATCGATCAGGCAGGTCCAAATCACCTTCGACTGCGCGGAACCCGAGCGCGTCGCCCGCTTCTGGTGCGAGGTGTTGGGGTACGTCGTACCGCCGCCGCCCGCGGGGTTCGCCACCTGGGACGACTTCAACCGTTCCCAGTCCCCGCAGGACCGGGGCTCCTGGTTCGCCTGCGGTGATCCCTCGGGGGTGGGTCCTCGGCTGTACTTCCAGCGCGTTCCCGAGGGCAAGGTCGCCAAGAACCGGGTGCACCTCGACATACGGGCCGGCACCGGGCTGATGGGGGCCGAGCGCCTGGCCACGCTCCGGGCCGAGTGCGCCCGGCTGGTCGCGCTCGGCGCGGTGTGCGTGCAGGTGCTGACCGCCGACGAGGAGAACGAGTCGTGCATCGTGATGCAGGACGTCGAGGGCAACGAGTTCTGCCTCGACTGACGGCTCGCGCGCACCCCGCGGCGTCCGCCGGCCGGCGGACGCCGGGGCCACCGGCAGCCGCGCCCCTTCCGTTACGGGGCGCCGGCCGAAGGGGGCGTGACCGCGGCCGGTGTGCAGTGCCGGTGCCGGCGGCGGTGGGCGTTCGCGAGGTGGTGCTGCAACCGCACATGGCGGAACTGGTACACGGCTCCGGTCCGGCGCAGCGCGCCTCGGCGGTAGGCGTCGTCCAGGAATCCCGCGGGGTCCCAGGGGAGCCGCCCGGCCAGGGGCAGCCACACGCGTGCGAACACGACCCATTGGCCCCAGGCGGTGAAGGCGAGCACGTAGGAGGCGGCTCCGCCCAGGCCGGCGACCGCGCCGATGAACAGCCCGTCCGCCACTCCCCAGTTCAGCGGCCCCATCCAGTGCCGGAGCAACTGGACGACCAGCCGGCCACCGAAGGCGATGGCCCCGGTGAGCGCCACGGCCAGGATGAGGAACCGCCGGACCGCCGTCGTACGGTTCGAGGCCAGCAGGCTCACCGGCGTGGCCGCCGCGGTGACGTCGACGGGCGCTTCGAGCGCGCCCATGAGCCCGAAGACGACTCCGGCGGCCGCGCCGAAGACCAGCCCGAGGACCGCCATGTTGATCAGGGTGCCTTCCACGACGTGCGGGTCGATCAGCCGCGATCCGGCGGCCAGCGCGCGCTGGAGCGTCAGGGCGCAGGCGCATCCCATGCCCATGACGGCTCCGCCGGCCACGCCTTGTCCGAAGCGGGCGGCGAAGGTGCGCAGGGGCCTGCGGCCGAGACCGTCGTGCGCGGCGCGCAGGGTCAGCCGCACGCGGGAGGGCTCGAAGGCGCCCGCTGCGGCGGACCTGCCCGCCATCGCGTAGACGGCGCCGAAGCCGAGGCCCGCGGCGGGCCCCATGAGACTCCCCTGCAACAGGATCTCGCCGAGGGAGAGCGGGGTGAGCAGCAGACCGACGAGCCAGTCTCCGAGGGTGACGCTCACGGCGGTGGCGAGGAAGACGGCCAGGATCCGCGCCGCGGGTGAGAGCGAGTCGCCGAGCTGCCACCACGCGAGGTCCTGGCGCTCGCGGCCTGGGCGGGCCAGGTGGTGGGCGAGGTGGCCGAGCCAGTGTTCGGCCCGCGCGGGGTGCGCGTACGGGGTCCTGGGCCGCCGGCCGGCCCCGTCCCGCTCCGGGGCGCGGCGCCGGTAGACCGAGGGCACGAAACCCGCCAGCAGGTGTTCGTCCAGGCTCTTCAGCGAGGGAAAGCGGTCGGCGTCCAGGAGTTCGGCGGGATCCCGGCCGGGCGTCTCGCTGTACAGGGTGCGCGCGAGGATGACCATGAGCGGGGTGGTCAGCACCGTGGCGAGACGGGTCTGGGCCGGACCCCGGCCCGTCCGCAGTTCCGTGAGGACCGCGTCCCACGGCGAGCCGGGCACGTCGCCGTCGTGGCCGGTGCCCGCGGTGCGCGCGATGTGCGTGGTGCGCGTGGTGCGGGGCAGGTAATCGGCGAGGTCCTGCGGCGTGAGGTCGGTGAGCTCGATGCCCCCCGCCCAGAAGAGCGGCGCGTTGGCCTCCCGGACCGCTTCGGCGTACTCGTCGCGCCGACTGGTCAGGACGAACGGCGCGGAGGTCGCGTTGAGCGCCTCCAAGGCGGTGCGGCGCAGGCCTTCGGCGATCTCGTCGAAGCCGTCCAGTACCGGCAGGATGAGGTCGGTGTCCACCAGCGCGGCGGCCAGGGTCGCGCCGCCGGAGCCGCGGCGGGCCAGGTGCGGGTGGTCGCGCAGCAGCAGGCCGACCAGCCAGTCCCGCAGGGCGGTGGTCGAGGGGTCCCATGAGCCGAGGCCGAAGACGACCGGCACGCGCCGGTGCGGTTCCGGGGCTTCCAGGAGGTCCAGGGCGAGCCTGATCGTGAGGACGGACTTGCCCGAGCCGGCCCGGCCGAGGATCACCAGCCGTCCGGAGGGGATCCGCAGGTAGACCTCGGCCATGCTCCGCAGGTCGCCGTCCAGATCCAGCTCGCGCGGGGTCTGACCGGGCCCGAGGCGCTGGATGTTCGCCGCCCGGTCGATCAGGACGGCGGGCGCCGGCTTCCACCGGACGGGCAGCGGGAACGGGTCGTGTACGAGGCGTTGCGCTTCCTCGCGGCGCCGGCGGCGCCGGACCTCCGTCGCCAGCTCCCCCGCGGCGTCGGCGAGCACGGCGGGCAGGGGCGGCCGCGCGGGCGGGGCGGGCGGGGGTCCGGGTACGGACTCGGGCGGCCGCGATCCCCGCCCGGCTCCCGCCCGGGCAGCCGGGGAGGCGGGCGGACCGGCGAGGGCGGCCGCCAGCCGCAGACGGTCCCCGTCGTCCAGCCCGAGCGCGTCCGCGAGCAGGTTCACCGTCCCCATCCGGTGGTTCGTGGACGTACCGCTCTCCAGCCGGCGAATGGTGCGGACGCTGACCCCGGACCGTTCGGCCACCTGATCCTGCGTCAGGTTCGCCGCATCGCGCAGCTCGCGTAACAACGTGCCGAGGTCCTCTGTCATGCGGCAACTCTCCTGACCCACCGGTACGAACGGCGGTGAGCCTACCCGTGGCCGCGGGTCGCGAACGGCCGGGTGCCCGACGGGTACCGAGCCGCCGCCCGGACCGGCTCGGTCCCCGACCGGTCTCGAAAAACGATCAGGGCCGTGTCGGATGCATCCGACACGGCCCCTGATTCACGACTCTCACGAGTCGGGACGACAGGATTTGAACCTGCGACCCCTTGACCCCCAGTCAAGTGCGCTACCAAGCTGCGCCACGTCCCGATGCGCGCTGACCTGGGGTTTCCCTGAAGTGAACGCGCAGGAGAACAATACCGCACTTCGCGAGGTGGTCGTGCGCGCCTTCCCCGGATCGGGGCGCGCTTGACCTCAAGCGGACTTGAGGTTGCACGATCGGTGCATGACACAGGCAACTGCGGACACGGGGTTCCGCCACGACGATCTGGGCCGGCTCATCGCGCTCATGACCGGGGCCGAAAAGCACGGCCCCGCCGCTCACTCCACGCTCGACGTGCTGTGGGTCCTCTACGACCGGGTGCTGCGGGTGCGGCCCGAGGACGCCGAGGCGCCCGGGCGGGACCGGTTCCTGCTCTCCAAGGGGCACGGGCCGATGGCGTACTACGCCGTACTCGCCGCCAAGGGGTTCTTCCCGGTGGACTGGCTGCGCGGCTTCGGCTCGTACGACTCTCCCCTCGGCCACCACCCGGACCGCACGCTGATCCCCGGAGTGGAGATCGGCAGCGGCTCGCTCGGGCACGGGCTGCCGCTCGCCGTCGGGAGCGCGCTCGGGCTGCGGGCGCAGGGGCTCGACGAGCCGGCGGTGTGGGTGCTGATCGGGGACGCCGAGCTCGACGAGGGCAGCAACCACGAGGCCCTCGCCTACGCCGGCGCCGCCGGGCTGGAGCGGCTGCACACCGTGGTGATCGACAACGACTCTGCGACCCACGGCTGGCGCGGCGGCATCGCCTCCCGCTTCGAGGCCGCCGGCTGGTCGGCGGTGACCGTCGACGGACGGGACCACGAGGCGCTGCACGCCGCCTTCACCACAGCGCATCCGGGCCGGCCCCACGCCGTCGTCGCCCGTGTCGAGAAGAAGCAGTAGAGGGGTTCGTCATGGACAACATGCGGGAGCGGTTCGTCTCCGTCACGTCGCGGGCGCTCGACGAGGACCCGCGGCTGGCGCTCGTGCTCGCCGAGATCACCATGGACGGTTTCCGGCCCGCCCGGCAGCGCCATCCGGAACGGGTGATCAACGTCGGGATCAGGGAGCAGCTGCTCATCGGGGTCGGCGGCGGACTGGCCCTCACCGGGATGCGGCCGATCGTGCACACCTTCGCCAGCTTCCTGGTGGAGCGGCCGTTCGAGCAGATCAAGCTGGACTTCGGACACCAGGGCACGGGCGGGGTCCTGGTCAGCGCGAACGCCAGCTACGACTGGCCGGCCGGCGGGTACACGCACATGGCCCCGGGCGACGTGGCGCTGCTGGACACCCTCGAAGGCTGGACGGTCCACGTACCCGGCCATCCGGACGAGGCCGAGGCCCTGCTGCGCCACGCCTACGCCGCCGGGGACGACAAGGTCTACGTCCGGCTCTCGCAGCAGTCGAACGCCGCACCCCGCCCGGTGGACGGCGTGGGCCTGCGGACCGTACGGGAGGGAGGCCCGGGCGCCGCCGTCGTCATCGCCGTCGGCCCGCTGCTGGACAACGTGCTCGCCGCGACGGAGGGGCTGGACGTCACCGTGCTGTACGCCACCACGGTGCGCCCCTTCGACGACGCGGCCCTGCGCGGGGCCGTCGGCCGGGGCACGGCCGATGTCGTCCTCGTCGAGCCGTACCTGGCCGGCACCTCCACGGCGGCTGCCGCCGAGGCCCTGTCGCAGGTCCCGCACCGGATCCTCGGGCTCGGCGTCGGCCGCTCCGAGCTCCGCCGCTTCGGCACGATCGACGAGCACACGGCCGCGCACGGACTGGACCCGCACTCCCTGCGCCTGCGGATCGGCGACTTCACCCGTCCTCGCGTCCGTGGATGATCTCCAGCAGCTCCGCCGCCAGGGACTTGGCCGTCGCCAGACCCTGCGTCCCCCACCGGCGGGGCTCCACGTCCACCGCGCACACCGTGCCCAGGACGGTCCCCGTCCGGTCAGTCAGCGGCGCGCCCAGGTACGACCGGATCCCGCTCTCGTCCACCACCGCGTTGCCCGCGAAGCGCGCGAAGTCCCGTACGTCCTCCAGCACCAGCGCCCGGCGCCGCACCACCACGTGCGGGCAGTACCCGTGGTCCCGGGGCAGCACCCGCGCCGGGTAGCCGCTCGCCGGGGCGTCCGGCGCGTGGTGCAGCCCGGCGAAGAACTGCCGTTCCTCACCGATGAAGTTGACCCCGGCGTACGGCGCCTCCAGTACGTCGGCGATCTGCCGGGCGAAGGCGTCGAGCTCCGTGTCCATCCGCTCCCCCAGGCCCAGTTCGCGCAGCCGGACGGTGCGCGCGGGCGCCTCCCGGTCCACCGGTGTGAGCAGCAGGTGTCCGGTCGACTCGTAGTACGTCATCGCGGTTTTCCCCCCTCCTGGTTCCAGGATCTCGGCGACCGCGCGGCCGCCGTGAAGAGCAGGTGCTGGACGAGGGCGGCCAGCGCCCCGGTCCCCGAGCTGGTCAGCCGCGCGTCGCAGCGTACGACCGGCACCTCGGGCCCGAGGCCCACCGCCTCGCGCACCTCGTCGGGGGTGTAGCGGTGGGCCTCGTCGAACTCGTTGACGGCGACGATGAACCCGATGCCCCGCCGCTCGAAGAAGTCCACGGCCGGGAAGCAGTCGTCGAGCCGGCGCGTGTCCGCGAGGACCACCGCCCCGAGCGCCCCCGTGCACAGCTCCTCCCACAGGAACCAGAACCGCCGCTGCCCCGGCGTCCCGAAGAGGTACAGCACGTGCCGCTCGTCCAGGGTGAGCCGGCCGAAGTCGAGCGCGACGGTCGTCGACGTCTTCGCCTCGACCCCTTCCAGCGGGTCGGGGCCCTCGCTCAGCCCGCTGAGCAGCTCCTCCGTGCACAGCGGCTCGATCTCGCTCACCGCGCCCACGAAGGTCGTCTTGCCCGCCCCGAACCCGCCCGCGACCAGGATCTTCAGCGTCGCGGGCAAGGCGGGGGCGAGGCGGGTGTCACAGTCGTCGGCGTAGGCCATCGAGCACCGCCCGGAGCAGGTTCTGGTCGTCGGCGGCGACGTATCCGCCGCCCGGGAAGCGCGGCGCCTGCGCCGTGACGGCCCCGTGTTCCATCAGGTCGGACAGCAGCACCTTCACCACCACCGCCGGCAGCCGCAGCTGTCCGGCCACCTCGGCGACGGTGACCGCCGCGGAGCCCGCGCACAGGCGCAGCGCCAGCGTGTGCTCCGCGCCGAGCGGGCCGCGCGGCCGCACCCCCGTCGCGGTCACCAGGGACAGCAGGTCGAGTGCGGCGGCCGGGCGGGTCCGCCCGCCGCTCGCCGTGTACGGGCGCATCACCCGGCCCGCCGAATCGTCGAGCCAGGGCGTGTCGCGCGGGGCCCCCGTGCCGTACGCGGCGCGGGCGCACATCACTGCGGGTCGCCGACGGGCCGTCGCGGCGGGGCCGCCAGGTACGGCCGGACGCTCTTGACCAGCATCGCCATCTCGTAGCCGAGGACGCCGGCGTCGGCCTCGCGGTCGGCCAGGACCGCGAGGCAGGTGCCCGCACCGGCGGCCGACACGAACACCAGCGCGGTGTCGAGCTCGACCACCACCTGCCGGACCCCCGCGCCGTCCCCGAACCGGGATCCGGCGCTCCGCCCGAGCGAGTAGAGCCCGGACGCCAGGGCCGCCAGGTGGTCGGCGCTGTCGTCGTCGAGGCCGTGGACGCACGTGACGAGGCCGTCGGCGGTGAGGAGGACCGCGCTGCGCGTGTAGGGGACCCGCTGGACGAGGCCGCTGAGCAGCCAGTCGAGGTCCGAGAGCCGGTTTGTCTTCGTCGCCGCTTCGCCGCCCATGGTGGTGCGCTCCTTGCCGGGGTGAGAGGTCGGGGTCATGGCCGGTTCTCCGACTGGGCGAGGCCGAAGCCCCGTTGGAAGGCGGCCATCAGGCCCGGGTCGTGGACGGGTTGTTCGGGTGCGTCGGCCGGCCGCGGGGCGGGGGCGTCGCGCAGCTCCGGGACGAGGTGGTGCTGGGCCCGGCGGCGGGGCAGGGTCGGCCGGTCGGGATCCGTCCGGGCGGCCGGTACGGAGACCGCCGCCATGGCCGGCGGGACCGGCGCGGGCGGCGCCGCCCAGGTCGGTGCGACCGGCTCGGGCTCGGGCCGTCTGGGCACTTCCGGCTGCGGATGCGGTTCTCTCCGTACCTGCGGCTGCGGCTGCGGCTGCGGCTGCGGCTGCGGCCGGGGTACCGGCACCCGTACGGGCTCCAGCGGGGGCGTCCCGGCGTCCCCGTCCCCGGTCCCCCACGACGTGGCCCGGGAGCCCCCGAGCGCGTCGGCGGCGCTCGGCGCCTCCGCCCCCAGCAGCTCCTGCGGCAGCACCAGCACCGCGAGCACGCCGCCGTAGATGTTGGACTTGAGCTCGACGGCGACCCCGTGCCGCCGGGCCAGCGCCGCGACCACGAAGAGGCCGATCCGCCCGTCCGCCAGCAGCTGCCGGACACTGACCTGGTCGGGGTCGGCGAGCAGGGCGTTCATCCGGTGCTGCTCGGCGGCCGGCATGCCCAGGCCGCGGTCCTCCACCTCGATGGCGATGCCCGCGGTGACCCGCTCGGCGCGCAGCACCACGTCGGTGTCGGGCGCGGAGAACACCGTGGCGTTCTCGACGAGTTCGGCCAGCAGGTGCACCACGTCGGCGACGGCGTGCCCGCGTACGGTGCCGCCCGCCGGGGGAACCACCTTGACCCGCGTGTACTGCTCGACCTCCGCGACCGAGGAGCGCAGCACCTCGCTCAGGTCGATGGGCCGGGTCCACTGGCGCCGGGAGGCGGCGCCGCCGAGGACGGCCAGGTTCTCGGCGTGGCGGCGGATCCGGGTGGCGAGGTGGTCGACGTGGAAGAGCTCCTTGAGGAGGTCGGGGTCCTCGACCGTGTCCTCCAGCTCGTCGAGCAGCGAGATCTCCCGGTGCACGAGGGACTGGAGCCGGCGCGCGAGGTTGACGAAGACCTCGACCTTGCGGTCGCTGTCGGACGGCGCGGCCTGGCCCGCCAGCCGTACGAGCGTGGTGTGCGCGTGTTCGCGGGCGCCGCGCAGCTCCTGGGAGAGCAGCCAGAACTCGTCGACGCGGGCCGGGTCGGTGCCGGGCGGCGGCGCCGTCGGCCCGCCGCGGACCGGGCGGACCGGCGGCTCGCCCCGTTCCAGCCGCTCGGCGGCGGTCCGCAGCTCCTGGCGTCCGCGGAGGCTGGAGCGGCGCAGGGCCTCGCAGCGGTCCCGTACGGCCTTGGCGGAGCGCTGGGCCCCGAGCAGGGCGGCGGCCAGCGCACCGACGACGAGCAGGGCGCAGCCCGCAAGGACCGGCCACAGCCGGGCGTCCCGCGCCCCCGCGCCCCCGCCGAGCTGGAGCGTGAAGATCACCGCGGCGGCTCCGCTGAGGGCTGCCGCGAGCGTGGGCAGCAGGGCGGCGCGCACCAGCTGGGGCCTTATCTGCCGGCCGGGACCGGTGGCGGCGTGTCTCGACGGGGCGTGGCGGGCGGCGCGGAGTCCGGACATCGGCGTCCTCTACGTGGGGCCCGGGCCCCCAGGGTTCCGGAGCCCGGTGTGGATCACGGTGTTGATCACCGGATACCCACGCTAGACCGCACGATCACGCTGCTGACAGCCAGTTGGGGAACTTCGACGGGGTGCTTCCCGCTCCCGGTGGAGCGCTCGTACGACAGCCCGAATCCGCCGGGGGCGCACGTTCGCGACCAGCGCCCCACGACGCACCACCCCCGGGGTGCGGTCGGCGGACCGGCCGCGCCCGGTCGCCGGGTGGACCGGGGCCGGGCCCCGGACCACCGGGCGCCGCGCCCCGGACCACCGGGCGCCGCGCCCCAGCCCGGGTTACGAGCCGACGGCCTCCGGCTTCTCCTGTCCGCCGTCGACGGTCGCGGACGCCACCCTGGCCGCGGCCGCCGTCGCTCCGCCCGCTTCCAGGCGGGGCACGGCCGCGGGACCGTCGACGGGGCCGCCGGAGGGTGCGCCGAGGACGAACGGACGCCACCACGGCTCGGCGGGCACATCGGCCGCGCCGGGCTCGAAGGGCTGACCCGGGATCGGCAGCGCGATGCCGGCACCGGTTTCCTTCGCGGCGTCGACGGTGCCCTCGCCCGGCTCGTCCCACGGGTGCAGCGCCAGGTTGAAGGTGCCCCAGTGGATCGGCAGCATCGTGCCGTGCGGGATCCCGCCCTGGAGGTCGAGGTGGGCCTGCATGCCCTCCGCGGGGGTCATGTGGATGTCGGGCCAGTACTCCGAGTACGCACCGATCTGGATCATCGTGGCGTCGAAGGGGCCGTGCGCGGCGCCGATCTCCGCGAACCCGGGGAAGTAGCCCGTGTCACCGCTGTGGAAGATGCGGTGCTCGTCACCGGCGACCACCCATGACGCCCACAGGGTGTTCTGCTGGTTGCGCAGGCCGCGTCCGCAGAAGTGCCGCGCCGGGGTCGCCGTCAGCGAGAGCCCCGCGATCTCGGTGGCCTCGTTCCAGTCCAGCTCGCGCAGCCGGTCCGGCGAGATCCCCCAGCGCTCCAGGTGGGCGCCGACGCCGAGCGGGACGGCGAAGATGGTGTCCGTCCCGGCCAGCTCCTTGATGGTCGGCAGGTCGAGGTGGTCGTAGTGGTCGTGCGAGATCACCACGGCGTCGACCGGCCCCAGCGAGGCGAGCGGCACGGGGACGGGGTGCAGCCGCTTGGGCCCGGCGAAGGGGAACGGCGAGCACCGCTCACCCCATACGGGGTCGAAGAGCACCCGCCGCCCGTCGATCTCCGCGAGCACGCCCGAGTGCCCCATCCAGGTCAGGCGCAACCCGCTCACCGGCGGTTTCGCCAGCTCGGCGAGGGTCGTCGGGTACACCGGGATCGGCGCGCCGGGGTTGCGCCGGGTCCGCTGCTCCTTGTGGAAGTAGATCTTGGCGAACTCCATCATGGAGCCGGAGGGCCTGGTCCGGGCCCCGACCGGGTTCTGGAAGACGCCGTCGGCGAAGTTCGGCGAGCGCCGGATCCGCTCCAGGCGGGCGCCGGACGGATCCGCGCCGAAGGCTTCGGGCCGCAGGGCGCGCAGCCGAGGACGCAGGGGACGGGAGCCGGTCAAAGCGCCTCCTGGGAGGGTGGGGCGGATGGTCGTGAGGCCGTACGAATACCGGTCTACCACCATGCCAACGCGTACCGGCCCCGAAGGATTCCGCCGCGCGCCCCCGTTCTCACGCGCTCCCCCGGCCTCCCGCGTCCCCCTCCCCCCTCCCGTTCGCCCCTCGCGTCCCCTCCGCCGCCCCTACAGCGGCAGCAGGTCCGGGCGCTTCGCCTCCACGTGGTCCCCGGAGGACTCCCCGCGCAGCCGTCGCCCGATCCACGGCACCAGGTACTCCCGCGCCCACTGGATGTTGTCCCGGGTCACGTCCACCGAGCCGCGCGGCTCCTGCGGCGGCCACGGCTGGTCGGGGTCGGTCGGCACCTCCAGTCCCAGGACCTGGGCCGCGCGCAGCGCGACCCGGGTGTGTCCCTCGGGCGACAGGTGCAGCCGGTCGTCGTCCCAAGCCCGCCGGTCCTGTACGGACTTCAGCGACCAGAGGTCGAGCACCGGGCAGTCGTAGCGGTCGGCGATGGCGCGCACGTGCGCGTTGTACGTCGCGATCTTGCCCCGCAGGTGCTTGAGGACCGGTACGCCGCGGGTGTCGAAGCCCGTGGTGATCATGATCTGGCCGACGGCCCCGGAGAGGTCGGCGACCGCCGCCTCGAACCGCTCCGCCGCGTCGTCCGGGTCGCTGCCGGGCCGGATGATGTCGTTGCCGCCCGCGCAGAAGCTCACCAGGTCCGGTGCGAGCTCCTTGGCCCGGGGGACCTGTTCGGCCACGACCTGGTCGAGGAGGCGCCCCCGCACGGCCAGGTTCGCGTACCGGAATTCGTTTTCCTCGCGCTGATCGGCCAGGAGTACGGCCAGCCGGTCCGCCCAGCCGAGAAAGGTCCCCCCGGGTCCCGGGTCCCCCACACCCTCGGTGAAGCTGTCCCCGATCGCCGCGTACGAGCCGATGGTCTTGAGTGTCGTCTTCGTCGCTGCCACGAGAACACATCTTTCACCCCGGCGCGTGACCTACGCCACCGTAGGCAGGGGTTGACGGACCGTGATCTATACCACCTGTTCGGTACGGAATAACAGCGCGTGAGGCCGGGACCCCCCTCGGGTCCCGGCCTCACGCGTCCGGCTGCCTCTCCGACGGCGGGAGCCGTCAGATGCTCACGCCCTTCGAGCGGAGGTAGGCCAGCGGGTCGATGTCCGAGCCGTAGGACGGCCCGGTGCGGATCTCGAAGTGCAGGTGCGGGCCGGTGGAGTTGCCCGTGGAGCCGGACAGGCCGATGGTCTGGCCGCCGGCGACGCTCTGGCCGACCGAGACGGAGAGCTGGGACAGGTGGCCGTACTGCGAGTACTTGCCGTCCGCGTGCCGGATGACGACCTCGTTGCCGTACGCACCGCCCCAGCCCGCGGAGACCACGGTGCCCGCGCCGACGGCTCGGACCGTGGTGCCGGAGCTCGCGACGAAGTCGACACCGGTGTGGTAGCCGCTGGACCACATGGCGCCGGGGGTCTTGTACTGGGTGGAGATGCCGCCACCGCCGACGGGTGCGACGAAGCCGGCGGCGCTGACCGCGGCGCCGGCCGACGTGGCGGGGGCGCTCTTCCCGGCGGCCTCGGCGGTCCCGGCGGCGGGGGCCTTTGCCACGGGGGCCTTCTCTTGCGCCGCGGAGTGCGAGGACTTCTTCGCCGGGGCCGGCGCCGGCTTCTCCGCCGGAGCCGGAGCCCGCTCGGCCGCGGCCGGAGCGCCGCCCTTGGCCGCGAGGGTCAGCTTCAGCCCGGGGTGGATCAGCGAGGGGTCGCTGCCGACGGCCTCGCGGTTGTCGGCGTACAGCTGCTGCCAGCCGCCCGAGAGGTGGCGGTCCTGGGCGATCTTGGAGAGGTAGTCCCCCGGCACGACGGTGTAGACGGCCGAAGCGGCGGGCGAACCCTGCTCGACGGCGGCGGGCGCGGCGACGAGGGCCGCCGGAAGCCGCGGGGCCTGCACGGGGGCCGCGGCGGGCGCCCCGGCCGGGGCGGCCTGGGCGCCGGCGGCGCCCAGCAGCGGCAGCGCGAGGGCCGCACCGCCGGTGCCCGCGACGGCGAAGCCGCGCGCCATGGAACGGGACTTGGGACGTCGGTGCTTACCCTTTGCAGGCATGGCGAATTCCTCTCCGTCGCCTGCGAGGTGAGCTGTCGGGTTCGGACTGGAGATGTCCGGCCGCCCATGAACCGAACATGAACGGCTTCACCCCGAGCTGTTCGGATGCGAAAGATCCGAAACAGCGGCCTACCTGGTTCCCCCGCTCCTGCCGCGCGCGTGAATAGTCGGGTGCGGTTTCCGGACGGCGGCAGGATTCGGCGGTCCATCCGGATCGATCGCGAAGGTAATCGAGCCCCGCCGCACGGAACAAGCCGCGATTTTCTGACGGATTCACAGAACGGGGAATCCGAAGGAATTCCGGTCACCCTCCGTCCATTCCCCCGCGCCAACAACCGCCCCGGCCGGGCCATTCGCCTTTGACGATCAGGCACTCACGGTCACCGTATGATCTGGCTCACGGAGCTGCACCCGATCTCGCCTCCGGTTATGGCAAGTTGGTCCCAAATAGCGTAATTCGGACAGACCACGACGACGCGGAGGAGTTCCCGTGACCCAGCAGATACCCCGGCCCGCGCTGACGGAGCCCGTACCGGAGCCCGAACTCGCGGGAGTGCGCAACTTCCGTGACGTGGGCGGCTTGCCGACGACCGACGGTCGGAGGGTCAAGCCGGGAAAACTGTTCCGTAGCGGACATCTGGCACATGCCACCGAAACCGATGCAGAATTCCTCGCATCGCTCGGTCTGCACACCATCTTCGACTTCCGCAACAATGCCGACCACGCCCTGGAAGGGCTCGACGTGGAGCTCCCCGGCGTACGGAACCTCAACATCCCGCTGTCGGATCCGGCCGACGGCAAGGAGTTCTGGAAGATGGTCCGCGACGGCGGCCTCGAACAGCTCCGCGGGCTCCTCGGCGAGGGCAGGGCCGCCGACCGGATGACCAACTCCTACCGCGCGATGATCGAGAACCGCACCCCCGAGCACAGCCGGGTCGTGCACGCCCTCGCCGAGGACAGCGTCCCCGCGCTCATGCACTGCGCCGCCGGCAAGGACCGGGCCGGCCTGTCGATCGCCGTCACCCTGCTCGCGCTCGGCGTCGAGCGCACGGCGATCCTGGCGGACTACCTGGAGTCCAACGCCCCGCACCGCCGCTACCGGGTGCGCCGCGGCAGCGAGGCGCCCGAGGCCCGCTCCCCCGAGGTGATGGAGCTGCTCGCGCCGCTGTTCGACGCCCGCGCGGAGTACCTGACGGCCGCCTTCGACGCCATCGACACGCACTGGGGCGGGGTCGACCGGTACCTCGCCGAAGGGCTCGGACTCGCCCCCGAGACCCTCGGCCGGCTGCGGGACCGGCTGCTCGACTGAGAGCCGGCCCCGCCGTGGAGCGGGCCGTCAGCCGCCGCCGACGGCCTGCTTCACCAGCGTCCTGCCGAAGTCCCACATCAGGCCGCCCCCGCCGTGCGCCTCGTCCATGACCTCCCGGAAGGCCCCGACGAACCGGTCGACGTCCCGCTCGTCCACGATCAGCGGCGGGATGAGCTTGATCACTTCCAGGTGGTCGCCCGACACCTGGGTCAGGATCCGGTGCTTCTGCAGCAGCGGCACCACGACCATCTGCGCGAACAACCCCTTGCGGGCCGCCTGGAGCATGGTCCACCGGCTCCGCAGCCCGAGCGAGGACGGCCGCCCGAACTCGATGCCGATCATCAGGCCGCGCCCCCGTACCTCGTGGAGCAGCTCGTACTCGTCCACGAGCGCGGCGAGCCGCCCGCGCAGCAGGTCGCCCATCGCCCGCGCGTTCGCCACCACCGACTCGTCCTCCATCACGGAGATCACCGCCAGCCCGGCCGCCATGGCCTGCGCGTTGGAGCCGAAGCTGGCGGAGTGCACGAGCACCCGGTCCATGGACGAGTAGACCTTCTTGAAGATCCAGTCCTTGCCCAGGGTCGCACCCACCGGCACGTAGCCGCCCGACAGGGCCTTGGCCACGCACACCAGGTCCGGCTCCACGCCCGGCTCGTGCTGGTACGCGTAGAAATCGCCGGTCCGGCCCAGCCCCGTCTGCACCTCGTCCGCGATCAGCAGCGCCTTGTGCCGGTGCAGCAGCTCCTGCGCGGCGCGCAGGAATCCGGGCGGGGCCGCGAGCACGCCCTTGCCCTGGATCGGCTCGACGACGAAGGCGGCGACGTCGCCCCGCCGCAGTTCCCGCTCCAGGGCGGCCAGGTCCCCCAGGGCGATCTTCGTATCGGGCAGCAGCGGCGCGAACCCGTCCCGGAACCCGCTCTCGCCGTTGACCGACAGCGAGCCCGTGGTCAGCCCGTGGAAGGCGTGGTCGCAGTAGAGGATCCTGGGCCGGCCGGTGGCGTACCGGGCGAACTTCAGGGCCGTCTCCACCGCCTCGGTGCCGCTGTTGCCGAAGAACACCCGGTCCAGGTGCGGGCTGTACGAGAGCAGCTTCTCCGCCAGCAGCCCGGGCAGCGGCTGGCAGTCGAACCGGGTCAGATCGGCGAGCTGAGCGTCCAGGACGTCGTGCAGGGCCCTGCGGACGACCGGATGGTGCCGGCCCAGGCCCATGACCCCGAACCCGGCGAGCATGTCCAGGTAGTCGTTGCCCTCGGCGTCCCAGAAGTGCGCGCCCTCGGCCCGTACGTAGACCTTGTCGAAGCCGATCGTGCGCAGCATCCGGGGCAGCTGGTGGTTGAGGTGCCTGGAGTGCAGCTCGTACCGTTCCCCGCCCCGCTCGTCCAGCAGGGCGCGGAGGTCGAAGCCGGTCACTGCTTCTCCCGGTTCCCCGAGATCGTCTCGCGGGCGGCGCGCAGGGATTCCTTGAGGGAGCCCATGGTGGCGAGGACGGCGGTGGGCTCGTACCCGCAGTGCGCCATGCAATTCGCGCAGCGCGGGTCCTTTCCGCGGCCGTACTTGCTCCAGTCGGTGTCCTCGATCAGCTCCCGGTACGTCGGCACGTAGCCGTCGCTCATCAGATAGCAGGGGCGCTGCCAGCCGAAGAGGGAGTAATTGGGAATGGCCCAGGCGGTGCAGGGGAAATCCGCCTTGCCCTCCAGGAAGTCGAGGAAGAGCGGGGAGTGGTTGAGCCGCCAGCGCCGCCGGTTCCCGCCCGCGAAGGCCTTCCTGAAGAGTTCCCGGGTCTGCTCGACGCCCAGGAAGTGTTCCTGGTCGGGGGCCTTTTCGTAGGCGTAGGCGGGCGAGATCATCATTTCGTCGACCTTGAGGTCGTCATTGAGGTAGTTGAGCACCTCGATGATCGTCTGCGGGGTGTCGGTGTTGAAGAAGGTCGAGTTGGTGGTGACGCGGAACCCGCGACTCTTCGCCTCCTTGATGGCGGCGACCGCCTCGTCGAAGACGCCTTCCTTGGCCACCGACTCGTCGTGGCGTTCGCGCAGTCCGTCGATGTGCACCGCGAAGGCGAAGTACGGGGACGGGGTGAACTTTTCGATCTTCTTGCGCAGCAGCATCGCGTTGGTGCACAGGAAGACGTACTTCCGCTTGGCCACCAACTGCCGGACGATCTCGTGGATCTGCGGGTGCATCAGGGGCTCGCCGCCCGCGATGGACACCATCGGCGCGCCGGATTCCAGGACGGCTCCGACCGCCTGGGCCACCGGCATGCGCTGCTTGAGCACGCCCGCCGGGTGCTGGATCTTCCCGCACCCCTCGCAGGCCAGATTGCAGGCGTAGAGCGGTTCCAGCTCGACGATCAGCGGGAACTTCTCACGCTTGCGGAGCTTCTGTTCGAGAAGATACGTCCCGACCCTGATGGACTGTCGCAGCGGCATGGCCATCTGGCTCACCTCCTGGGGAGCAGCAAAGAACGGTGCCAGTCATAAAACGCGGGCAGTACGGCACGCAATACGCGGAAGGCCGATATTCCACCGCGGAGCGTGCCGATGCGGACGAGCTCATGCTCCGGAGCGTCCACGATCACCCGGACGGCCGCAACCGGACGGATCCAGCCATCGGCGGCGGCCTCCATCGCGGTCCACAGGGTGGCCGCGGACTCCATGTCGACCGCGACGGCGCCGGTGGCGCGCAGCTCGGCGCGCTCCTGGCCGCGGACGACGTGGTCGGATCCGGTCAGAGCGCCGGTGTGCACGGTGCGGCCCGGAGCGGCCCGGGCCAGTGCCTCGGCGAGCAGTGCGGTGCCCTCGCAGGCGACGGTGCCCCGCGGATCGCGGGTCTCCTCGGCGACCACGAGGTCGCCGGGGCTCATGCCGGGGACCAGTCCGGCGCAGAACCCGGTGGCCAGCACGGGGGCCCGGCCCAGCCCCGGCTCGGCGAGCGCCCGCCCGACCGCCCGCTCGGCGGCGCGCGGGCCCATGCCCGTGCGCAGCACGGCGTAGCCCGGTTCGGGGCGGGCCGCGCCGCGGCCGCCGCCGCTGCGCAGGGCCGCCTGCTCGATGCGCAGCGCGCAGGCGACCAGCAGCGGCGGGGGGAGGACTGCTCGGGCGGCGGCCATCAGACCCCTCCGGGCGCGAAGGGTTCCCCGTACAGATAGCGGCCGAGCGCGGTGAGCGGGAAGACCTGCCGGTACAGGTGGTAGTTGATGGAGAAGTCCCACGGGAAGCCGGTTCCGGTGAAGTGCGGCTCGTCCCAGGAGCCGTCACCCAGCTGGGTCTCCACCAGGTACGCGATGCCCCGCCGGGCGGCCTTGCCCTCCCGCTCCCCCGCCGAGAGCAGGGCCATGAGCGCCCAGGCCGTCTGCGAGGGGGTCGAGGCCCCCTTCCCGGCCCACTGCGGGTCCTTGTAGGAGCGCTGGTCCTCCCCCCACCCGCCGTCCTCGTTCTGTACGGATTCCAGCCAGCGCACCGCCCGCCGGATCGCGGGATGCGCCGGGGCGAAGCCCGCGGTCGTCAGGGCCGGGACCACCGACCCTGTCCCGTACACGTAGTTGGTGCCCCAGCGGCCGAACCAGGCACCGGAGGGCTCCTGTTCGGCGAGCAGCCAGGCGATGCCCCGCCGGGTCCGCGGGTCGGCGGCCTTGCCCTCCACGGCGAGCATCTCCACCACGTGGGCGGTGACGTCGGCCGACGGCGGATCGATGACCTCGCCGAAGTCGCAGAACGGCAGCCGGTTCGGGAAGGGGCTGGTGTTGTCGGCGTCGAAGGCGCCCCAGGCCCCGTTCCTCGATTGCATCCCGAGGTTCCAGGAGACCCCGCGGGCGATGGCGCCCTCGATCCGGGCCGGCTCCGGGTGCTTGATCCGGCGCAGCGCGAGGACCACCTCGGCGGTGTCGTCGATGTCGGGGTAGGTGTCGTTGTGGAACTCGAACGCCCAGCCGCCTGGGGCGAGTCCGGGCCGCCGCACCGCCCAGTCGCCGGTGCGCACGATCTCCTCGCCGAGCATCCAGTCGGCGGCCTTCACCAGGGCCGGGTGGTCGGGCGCCAGGCCCGCGTCGGCCAGGGCGATGGCGGCGAGGCAGGTGTCCCAGACCGGCGACTGGCAGGCCTCGATCATCCTGGCGCCGTCCTCGCGCCACACCGCGAACCGGTCGAGGGACTCCAGCCCGGCCCGCATCACCGGGTGGGCGAGGTCGTACCCCAGCAGGTGCAGGGCGATGACGGAGTACACGGCGGGTGGCTGGATCCCGCCCCAGCAGCCGTCGTTCTCCTGGCGCTCGATGATCCAGCGGGCGGCGCTGTCCATCGCGGCCTTGCGCAGCCGGCGCGGGGCGAACCGGCGGTAGACGTGCAGCGCCTTGTCCATCCGCTGGAAGGCGCCCTCCCAACTGGTCAGCGGAGCGGGGCGCTTGGCCTCGGGGTACGGCCGCCGCGCATCGGTGTGCAGCTCGTCCAGGGCGAACGGGGCCGGGCGTACGGGCCGCTTCGCGGAGACCACGGTCAGCGGGACGATGGTCTGGCGGGCCCAGCAGCCGAAGTCGTAGATGTTCAGCGGCACCCACGGCGGAAGGAACACCAGCTCGGGCGGGAGTTCGGGCAGTCGGTCCCAGCTCCACCAGCCGAACAGGGCCAGCCAGATGCGGGTGAAGACGCGGGCGGCGGCGATCCCGCCGTGGGCCCGGATCCAGGCGGAGGCGCGGGCCATGTGCGGGGCGTCGGGCGCGTCGCCGGCGAGCCGCAGGGCGACGTACGCCTCGATGGTGGCGGAGAGTTCGGGCGGGCCGCCGTGGAAGGTGGCCCAGGTGCCGTCGGCGCCCTGCTCGCCCCGGATGAAGAGGGCGGCGGCCTGCGTGGTGGCCTCGTCCCTGATCCCGAGGAACTGGCGCAGCAGGAGGTCCTCGGCGTCCATGGTGACGTTGGTCTCCAGGTCGCCCTTCCACCATCCGGCCGCGTCCTGGCGGGCCAGCAGGTGCCGGGTCGCGCGCGCGGCGGCCTCCTGCGCACCCGGCACCGTCTCCGGTGAGGTGATGTCCGGATCGGCGCCGGGGGCACCGGCGCCGTCGGTCGTCGCTGTCATGGCTTCCCCTTACGTGGCAGTGAACCTCTGCTGTGCTGGGGGTACGCCGTCGGCCGGGCGCTCCCGTCAGGGGGCGCCGGCCGGCGACTCGCGCGTCATATCCCTGCCCGGGTGGCGGTCACCTCTTGCGCACCACGACGAAGTCGGCGAGCGCGACGAGCTGTTCGCGCACCCGCTGGGGCATGTCCACGTCGTCCAGCGCGCGGATGGCGATCGCGTGCTGGCGGCGCGCCTCCTCGGCGGTCCACTCGCGCCCGCCCGCGGCCTCGATGAGCGCGGCGCGCGCGGCGAACTCCTCCTCCGAGAAGTTTTCGAAGTCGTTGCTCTTGGCGTCGGCGGCGAGCAGCCGGCCGAGCTCCTCGCAGGCGGGCCCGCCCGCCGCGAGGGCGGCGACGACCGGCAGGGACTTCTTGCGCTGGCGCAGGTCGCTCCAGGTCTGCTTGCCGGTGGCCTCGGGGTCGCCCCAGATGCCGAGGAGGTCGTCGACGGCCTGGAAGGCGAGGCCGAGGTGGTAGCCGTACTCCTCCAGCTTGTCGGCCGTGCGGTCGTCCGCGCCGCCGAGGACGGCGCCGATGGAGACCGCGCAGGCCAGCAGGGCGCCGGTCTTGTTGCCCTCCATCTCCAGGCACTCCTCGACGCTGACGCGCTCGCGGTGCTCGTACGAGATGTCCTGGGCCTGGCCGTCGATGAGCTTGCGGCTGGCGGTGGTCAGCCGGCGCGTGGCGCGCCCGGCCTCGACGGTGCCGAGCTCCAGCAGGACCTCGTTGGCGAGGGCGAACAGCGCGTCGCCGACGAGGATCGCCAGCGCCGGCCCGTGCACCTTCCACACGGTGTCGCGGTGGCGGCGCTGCTCGTCGCCGTCCATGAGGTCGTCGTGGAGCAGCGAGAAGTTGTGGACGAGCTCGACGGCGACGGCGCCCGGGATGCCGACCTCGGCCGAGGCCCCGGCGGCTTCGGCGGAGAGCAGCGCGAGGGCGGGGCGCACGGCCTTGCCGCCGTCGCCGTCCGCCGCGTTGCCCTGGGCGTCGATCCAGCCGAAGTGGTACGCGGCGACGGTGTCCATGGGCGCCGCCAGCCGGTCGACCGCGGCGCGGAGCACGGGGGTCGACAGCGCGCGGCCGCGCTCCAGGAGTGCGAGCGTGTCCGCCTTCTCGACGTCCCCTCCGGCTGCGCCGTTGCCGGCGTCCGTGTTCTCGACAGCCGGATTCCCCGGGTTCACTGGCTCTCCTCTGTGTCCTGTACGTGCTGCTGCGGTCGTGCTGGTGGTCGTCATGCCGCCTCCTGCAGGGGGTGCTCCCGGTGGCGGCCGAGTGCGGCGAGCGCGGCGTGCGCCGCGCTCAGTCCGCTGCGGACAGCGCCCTCCATGGTCGCGGGCCAACCGGTGGCGGTCCACGCACCGGCGAGGTAGAGGCCCGGCGTGTCGGTCCGCGCCCCGGGGCGCAGCCGGCCGACGCCGGGGGTGGGGGCGAACGTGGCGGTCCGCTCCCGGGTCACGAAGAAGTCCCGTACCTTGGCGCCCCGCGCGGCCGGCAGCAGCCGTTCGAGCTCGGGCAGGTACTTGGCCCGCAGCACCGAGACGGGCTCGTCGATGTCGTCCTGGGCGGCCGACTGGGACAGCGCGAGGTACTGGCCGCCGTCGGGGAGCCCGGAGGCGTCGGTGCGGTCGAACACCCACTGGACCGGGGAGCCGAGCGCGGCGAAGAAGGGCTGCTTGAGCACCTTGCGGTCGTAGACCACGTGGACGTTGAGGATGGGCGCCGTGCCGATGTCCAGGAGCCTGTCCGGGTCGGCGAGGGCGCCGGGCGGCAGCAGGGCGTGCGCCTCGCGCTGCGGGACGGCGAGGACGACGACGGCGGCGTCGAGGGACTCGCCTTCGGTGTCGACCCGCCAGTTCCCGTCCTGCGTACGGCAGACGCCGGTGACTCGGGTGCGCAGTTCGGTGCGCACGCCGGCGGAGTCGAGCTGTTTGCGGGCGAGGGCGTCGTGCAGGTCGCCGAGCGGGACGGTGGCCCAGCCGATGTCGGCGGCGCCGTTCTCGGAGAGCAGGCCGGTCTTGAAGACCATGGCGGCCAGGCCCAGCGAGCAGTGGCCGGCAGTGGCGTTGAGGGTGGCGATGCCGACGAGGTCCCACAGGGCCTCGATGGTGCGCGGGCTCTGGCCCTGGCGGCCGAGCCAGGTCCCGAAGTCCACGCCGTCCAGGGCCGGGTCGGCGGGGTCGAGCCGGCGCAGCGCGAGGGCGGCGCGGCCGACGCCCGCCCGCTCGGCGAGCGAGAGGTGCGGGTAGCGGGCCAGGGAGCCCGCGAGGTGCAGGGGCACGGGCAGGGCGCTGCGGCGCAGCCGGCCCAGGCGCGGCCCGGCGGGATGCGCGACGTCGAGTACGGGGACGTCGAGCCGGTCCTGGACCGGTGCGAGGTGGGCGCCCTCGACGCGGTCGAGGAACCACCGGTAGGCGGTGCAGCAGCGCAGGTAGACGTGCTGGCCGTTGTCGACGGTGAGCTCGCCGCGCTTGAAGGAGAAGGCGAGCCCGCCGAGCCGGGGGCGGCCTTCGAGCAGGGTGACCTTCAGCCCCCCGTCCGCGAGTTCGAGCGCCGCCGTGACGCCGGCGAGCCCGCCGCCGATGACGACGGCGTGCTGTTCGGTCGCGCTCATGCGGCCTCCCC
The DNA here is from genome assembly GCF_040681715.1 of Streptomyces sp. NPDC051582. Classification (NCBI taxonomy): domain Bacteria; kingdom Bacillati; phylum Actinomycetota; class Actinomycetes; order Kitasatosporales; family Streptomycetaceae; genus Streptomyces; species Streptomyces sp. NPDC051582. The sequence continues at coordinate 55,375 of NZ_JBFAZJ010000007.1, read as the reverse complement.
CGTCGTACGCCGACTGCTCGCCCGGGCGGCCGTCCGGGCGGAGCCCGCACGGTGAGACGCGGCGGGCCCCGCCGGGGTTGCCCGCCGGCGGTGCGGCGGTGCGGCGGGCGACGGCCCGGTGCGGTGCGCCGCCACGGTGCGCGGCGTCTGCGTCGGGCTCATCAGCTCCGCCTCCGCGTGCCCTGGCGGGAGATGGTGCGGGCGTCGAGGCCCGAGAGGCCGCGCACGGCGACGTACGCCTTCTCGTGCGGGGGCAGCGAGACGCGGCCGCGGAGCACGGCCTCGGGTTCGCGCTCGATGCGGTCGAGGAGGCGCCGGTAGATGCCCGCCATGGCGGCGACGCAGGCGCCGCTGCGCCGGTCGAGCATGGGCAGCAGCCGGTAGCCCTCGACGAACAGGGCGCGGGCGCGCCGCACTTCGTGGTGGACGAGCCCGGCGAAGTCGGCCCCGGCGGGCATCCGGTCGCTCCCGAACCCGTCCGAGCAGCCGAACTTGGCGAGGTCCTCGGCGGGCAGGTACGTACGTCCGTTGGCGGCGTCCTCGCGGACGTCGCGCAGGATGTTGGTGAGCTGGAGGGCGAGGCCGAGGGTGTCGGCGTACTCGCCGGCCCGTGCGGCTTCGGCCGCGCCGAGGCCGCCGGTGTTCACGGTGCCGAACACCCCGAGGGAGAGCCGTCCGATGGCCCCGGCCACGCAGCGGCAGTAGACCTTGAGGTCGTCCCAGGTCTCGTAGGTCTCGCCGCGGACGTCCATGAGGACGCCGTCGATGAGCTCGTCGAGGCCGCCGAGCGGGATCGGGAAGCGGCGGGCGGCGTGGGCGAGCGCGACGGCGACCGGGTCGGTGTCGTCCTCGTCGATCTCCTCGGCCCGGATCCGGCCGAGCAGGGCGCGGGTCTCCTCCAGCCGGGCGAGCTTCGCCTCGGGGGCCAGGGTGCCGTCGCCGATGTCGTCGACCCGCCGGGAGAAGGCGTACAGCGCGGACATCGCCTGCCGCTTGTCGGAGGGCAGCAGCCGGATGCCGTAAGCGAAGTTGCGCGCCTGGGAGCCGGTGACGGCCTCGCAGTAGCTGTACGCCGCCAGGACCGCCGGGGACGGTGCGAACGGTGTGGACGTGTGTGCGGAACCCTCCACGGTCGGGCTCACCCCTTTCTCGGCGCTGTGCGCAGGACGGCGGCCACCTCGCGGAGCAGTCCGCTCTTGGTGGGCTTGGGCGGGCCGGGAAGTACGTCGAATCCGGCGGCGGTGACGGCTCGCAGGGCGGCGCGCCCTCCTCCCACGAAGCCCGCGAGCAACAGCCGGAGCCTGCCGTGCACGCTACCCACGAGCGGGATGCCTTCATTGAGCAGGTCCCGGGCGCGTTCCGCCTCGAACGCGACCAGGGAGCGCACGGCCGCGCCGGCGCGGTGGGCCCCCAGGTCGGTCTCGGCCACGTGGAAGCGGCGCATGTCCTCGGCCGGGAGGTAGATCCGGTCTCGGCCCAGGTCCTCCGCGACGTCCTGTACGTGTTCGACGATCTGCAGGGCGGTGCACACGGCGTCGGAGCGGCGGATCCGCTCGGGGGTGGCGGTGCCGGTGAGGGACAGCACGAGGCGGCCCACCGGGTTCGCGGAGAGCTCGCAGTACGCGAGGAGGTCTCCGTACGTGGCGTAGCGCGTGACGCGCTGGTCCTGCCGGTTGGCCTCGATGAGTGCGAGGAAGGGCTCGGGGGTGAGGGCGTGGGCGCGGACCACGGGCCGCAGCGCCTGCACAAGGGGGTGGCGCGGGGGGCCGCCGGGGCCGCCGAAGACACGGCGCAGGTCGGCTTCGAGGGCGTCGAGCATGGCGAGCGGTTCGTCCGCCGCGGCCGGGTCGAGGCCGAGGAGCACGGCGTCGTGTCCGCCGGGGGCGAGGTCGCCGTCGCCGATGTCGTCGACCAGGCGGGCGTACCCGTACACCGCCATGAGGCCGTCGCGCCAGGCGCGGGGGAGGAAGGCCGGGGCGACGGGGAAGTTCTCCGAGCGCGCCTTGCCGAGGGTGGCGTACGCCTGCGCTCGGGCGTCGGGGGCTGTGGGGGCCGCGTCCCGCCGTGGCCGGATACCGTGCCCGGGGGTCACCGCCCGCCGCCCGCGCGGGGGACGGCCGTAATGCCTGGGGGCCGGAGAATTCCCGTAGCCATTGCCGTCACATCTCCCGTTCTACACTGCCGACCCAATACATCCTATTTCGGACACGCCGCCGGACATTCCCCGGGGTACCCCAGGCCGTTCACCTGCGGGGAATCGTCCCCTCTGGCGTGATTCAGGACGGCTCCAGCTTACGCTGTACAACGCCGCGGCAGCCTCTCGGGTATTCACACGGCTACCGAATGTCGGCGCGGGCGCCCCGGGCAAGCCGAAGCCCCCGCCGCGCGGAGCGACGGGGGCCGGCGAGGACCTCGGTCAGGCGCTGGTCGCCTTCTCGTAGGCCGAGACGACTTCCTCGGTCGGCCCGTCCATCAGCAGTTCACCCTTCTCCAGCCACAGCACGCGGCTGCAGGTGTCGCGGATGGACTTGTTGTTGTGGCTCACCAGGAAAACGGTTCCGGCGTGCTTGCGCAGTTCGCGGATGCGCTCCTCGGAACGCACCTGGAACTTGCGGTCACCGGTGGCCAGGGCCTCGTCGATCATCAGAACGTCGTGGTCCTTGGCCGCTGCAATGGAAAAGCGCAGGCGTGCCGCCATACCGGAGGAGTACGTGCGCATCGGAAGGGAGATGAAATCGCCCTTGTCGTTGATGCCCGAGAAGTCGACGATGTCGTCGTATCGCTCCCGGATCTGCTCGCGGCTCATTCCCATCGCGAGACCGCCGAGGACCACGTTGCGCTCACCGGTGAGGTCGTTCATCAGTGCGGCGTTGACACCCAGGAGCGAGGGCTGACCGTCGGTGTAGACCTTGCCGGACTCGCAGGGCAGCAGGCCCGCGATGGCGCGCAGCAGGGTGGACTTGCCGGATCCGTTGGAGCCGATGACGCCGATGGCCTCACCGCGGTACGCCGTGAAGGACACGCCGCGCACGGCGTGGACCCGGCGGACGCCCGGCGCGTCGCCCTTGCCCCGGCGCATTATCTTGCTCAGCGCGGCGGTGGCACTGCCCTTGCCGGACCTTCCGGTGTTGACGCGGTAGACGATGTGCACGTCGTCGGCGATGACGGTGGGGACGCTGCCCCGGTTGATCTCAGCCACGGCCGTAACGCTCCTCAGCCTTCCAGAAGTACACGAAACCGCCGAGGCCGATCACGACGGCCCAGCCGACGGCGAAGGCCCAGACGTGCGGCGGCAGGTTGTCCCGGCCGTAGTCGTCGATCATCGCGAACCGGACCAGGTCCATGTAGATCGCCGCCGGGTTCCACTGGAGCACGTCCGAGACCCACGCGGGCACGTGCCGGTCCGCGAGCGCCCCGCTGATCGAGAACATGACGCCCGAGGCGTACATCCACGTGCGCGTGATGAAGGGCATCAGCTGCGCCAGGTCCGGGGTCTTGGCACCCATCCGTCCGAAGACCAGCGCGAGGCCGGTGTTGAAGACGAACTGGAGCGCCAGCGTCGGGATCACCAGCAGCCAGGACAGCCTCGGGTAGTTGCCGAAGCCGACCGCGACGATCACCACGACGATCATCGAGTACAGCAGCTGCTGGAGCTGCTGCATCGAGAAGGAGATCGGCAGCGAGGCGCGCGGGAAGTGCAGGGCCCGGACGAGGCCGAGGTTGCCGGGGATGGCCCGGACTCCCGCCATCAGCGAGCTCTGGGTGAAGGTGAAGACGAAGATGCCCGTCACCAGGAAGGGGATGTAGACCCCCTTCTCCATGCCCCGGCCCGCGTTCAGGATCAGACCGAAGATCAGGTAGTACACCAGCGCGTTGAGCAGTGGGGTCGCCACCTGCCAGATCTGGCCGAGCTTCGCGTCGCTGTACTGCGCCATCAGCTTGGCCCGGGAGAACGCCATGATGAAGTGGCGCCGGTCCCAGAGCTGCCGCACGTATTCGGCCAGGGTCGGCCGGGCACCGCTGACGGACAGGCCGTACTTCCTGGCGAGCTCCGCGGGGCTCAGCCCGGCGTCATCGGACGGCGGCTTGCTCGTGGCGAGGGCGCCATCCTGCTGGGTTGTGTCACTCACAAGTTGAAACTTTCCGTCTTCAAGATGCGGCAGAAGGTGGCATCGGGCCTGGGGCGCTCGGCCCGTGATCATGCATGTCCGGGCACGCGTGTTCCGTGACCACGTATGTTCTCAGACGCGAGCGTGTCAGATCACAGGCGGTCGGCCCAGCCGGGTCAGCCGCCAGACCGTACGCCACTTCATGGGGCGCCGGGGACCGCAGGGGGTGGTCCATCCCTCCTTGAACCCACCGAACCAGGCCTTGAGCGCCGGTGCCGAGGGCTTGCGCAGGAGCGTCAGCAGGAGCCAGACGCCCAGGTAGACCGGGACCAGCGGGGCGGGCAGGTTACGGCGGGCGAGCCACACCCGGTTACGAGCCACCATACGGTGGTAGACCGCGTGCCGGGAGGGGGCGGTCGTCGGATGCAGGAGCACCATGTCCGCCCGGTAGTCGATCAGCCACCCTGCGTCGAGTGCCCGCCAGGCGAGGTCGGTTTCCTCGTGCGCGTAGAAGAACTCCCCCGGCAACGCTCCGACCTGCTTGAACACCGAGGTGCGGACGGCGTTGGCGCCGCCCAGGAAGGTGGTCACGCGGGAGGAGCGCATCGGGTCCGAGGCGCGCAGCCGGGGCACGTGCCGGCGCTGGGTCTCGCCGGACTCCGGATCGGCGATCCGGAAGCTGACGATCCCGAGCCGGGGGTCCTCCGCGAACGCCTGGCGGCACAGCTCGGCGGTGTCGGTGCGCTCCAGCAGCCCGTCGTCGTCGAGGAAGAGCAGGGCGTCGACCTCGCCGCCGCCGGGGCCGAAGGCCTCGATGCCGACGTTGCGGCCGCCGGGGATGCCCAGGTTCTCGGGCAGCTCGACGCAGCGGACACCCTCGGGGAGCCCGGTGAGCTTGACCCCCTGGCCCACGACGACGACCTCGACCGGGTCGCCCTCCTGGCGGGCCACCGAGTCCAGGAGCGCCTTGAGCTCGTCGGGGCGGTTGCCCATGGTGATGATCACGGCGCCCAGCCGCATCGGCGTCGTCACTTGAGCCTGCTGGAGGCCAGGATCGACACGAGGTGCAGCACCGTCTGGAGCATCGCGATGCCGGCCAGCACGGCCACCCCGAGCCGGGTGAAGAACAGGTCGCCGCGCACCTGGTCCACGATCGCCAGCAGCAGGATGAGGAGCGAGGCCTCGATGCCGAGGACGAGCCGGTGGAACTTGAGCGCGGACGCGGCGCGGCGGGCGAGCGCCATGCCGGAGGAGCGCGGTTCGGCGGCGGACTCGGCGACGGGCTCCTTGCCGGTCTGGTGCCGGGCGACGCCGACCAGGTCGGTCTCGGCCTTGATCAGGATGGCGCCGAGGGCCGCGAGGGTGCCGAGGAACGCCCACAGCCAGTCGATCCGGCCCGTGCCCCACAGGTCGGACGCGCGCAGGCCGAAGCCGACGAGGACCGCCGCGTCGCACAGGTAGGCGCCGACCCGGTCCAGGTACACGCCGGCCAGGGAGTACTGCTTCTTCCAGCGGGCGACCTCGCCGTCGACGCAGTCGAGCAGCAGGTACATCTGGACCGCCACCACACCGAGGACGGCGCCCCAGATGCCCGGGATGAGCAGCGCCGGGCAGGCCAGGACACCCGCGAGGGTCATCACGTAGGTCAGCTGGTTGGGCGTGACCTTGGTGTTCACCAGGACCCGGGTGATGCGCAGGGAGATCTCGCGCATGTACAGGCGACCGCCCCAGTGCTCGCCACTGCGCCGGTCCTTGACGCCCGGCGGGTGAACGACGGGCCGGAGTTCAGCTACGGATGGTCTTGGCATAGTCGGCGTACGCGTCCCTGATCTCGGCTGTGGACAGATTGAGGTGCTCCAGGATCGTGAAGCGTCCCGGGCGGGTCTGGGGGGCGTACTCGACGGCCGCGACGAACTCGTCCACGCTGAAGCCGATCTCGGCGGGCAGCACGGGCAGCCCGTGGCCGCGCAGCGACTCGGCGAAGAGACCGGCCTGCTCCTCGGCGCCGCGCAGGAACATCGCGAAGGCGGCGCCGAGGCCGACCTGCTCGCCGTGGAGCGCGGAGCGCCCGGGGTAGAGCAGGTCGAAGGCGTGGCTGATCTCGTGGCAGGCGCCGGAGGCCGGCCGGGTGTCACCGCTGATCGACATGGCGATGCCGGTGAGGACCAGCGACTCCGCGAGCACGGTGAGGAAGGTGTCGTCGCCGCAGCCGCCGGGGTGGCGCAGGACGGCCTCGCCGGCCGTACGGGCCATGGCGGCGGCCAGGCCGTCCACGGGCTCGCCGGTGATCTTGTGCGAGAGCTCCCAGTCGGCGATGGACGAGATGTTCGAGAGCGCGTCGCCGATCCCGGAGCGGACGAACCGCACCGGGGCGTCGCGGATCACGTCGAGGTCGATGACCATCGCGATCGGCGTGGGCACGCCGTAGGAGCCGCGGCCGTTGTCGTTGTCCAGCGTGGCCACGGGCGAGCAGATGCCGTCGTGCGCCAGGTTGGTGGCGACGGCCACCATGGGCAGCCCGACGCGCGCCGCGGCGTACTTCGCCACGTCGATGATCTTGCCGCCGCCCAGGCCGACGACGGCGTCGTAGCGACGGCCCTTTATGTCGTCGGCCAGCTTGACGGCGGAGTCGATCGTGCCGTCGGCGACCGGGTACCAGTCGGCGTGCGGCAGTACGGGCTCCAGCTTGGAGCGCAGCTGCCGGCCGGAGCCGCCGCTGATCGCGATCGCCAGCTTGCCGGACGCCGAGATCCGCTGGTCGGCCAGGAGGCCGGCCAGGTCGTCCATGGCACCGCGGCTGATGTCGACGACGACCGGGGAGGGGATGAGCCTCGTCAGTACTGGCATGCGATCGTCCGGCCCTTGGCGAGGTCGTCGTGGTTGTCGATCTCGACCCACTTGACGTCGCCGATGGGGGCCACGTCGATGACAAAGCCGTCGTTGACGAGCTGCTGGTAGCCGTCCTCGTAGTACAGGTCGGGGTCGCACTCGAACGTGGTCTTCAGCGCCTCGGCCAGGGCCTCGGCGGCCTCCGGCTCGATCAGGGTGACGCCGATGTACTCGCCGGTGGCGTCGGAGGGCTCCATGAGCTTCGTGATCTTCTGCACGCCCTTGGCGCCGTCGACGACGACCTTCATCTCCTCGTCGGCCAGGCTCTTGACCGTGTCGAGGGCGAGGATGATCTTCCGGCCCTCGCCGCGGGCGCCCAGCAGGGTCCGCTCGACGGAGACCGGGTGGACGGTGTCGCCGTTGGCGAGGATCACACCCTGCTTCAGGACGTCACGGGCGCACCACAGGGAGTAGGCGTTGTTCCACTCCTCGGCCTTGTCGTTGTCGATCAGCGTGATCTTGACGCCGTACTTGGCCTCCAGGGCCTCGCGGCGCTCGTACACGGCCTCCTTGCGGTAGCCGACGACGATCGCGACCTCGGTGAGGCCCACCTCGGCGAAGTTGCCGAGGGTCAGGTCCAGCACGGTCAGGCTGTCCTCGGCGCCTTCGGGGCCGACGGGCACGAGGGCCTTGGGCAGGGTGTCGGTGTAGGGACGCAGGCGGCGTCCGGCACCGGCAGCGAGTACAAGGCCGATCATGCTGGTTCTCCTTCGTCATGTACGGCGGGTGCCCCGGAGGAGACCCAGAAGCGGATGCTCTCCACGAGCACCACGAGTGCCACGAACACGGCCAGGGCCGTGAGCGCGGCGGGGAAGTCCGCGGCGCGCGTCGCCAGGACGGAGGCCAGGACCGCGGTCAGCAGGACCCGGCCGTCGTGACCGCCGATCGTCCACACCAGCTTGCGCGGGGGCGCGCCCGATCCGCCGCGGATGCGGTAGACCGTGTCGTAGTGATGGTAGGCGACCGCCGCGACCAGTCCGAATGCCGCGGGAAGGGCCCCGGGCACGTCCGCCTTGGCGGCGAGGACGAGCACGGTGGTGTACTCGGCGGCCCGGAAGACGGGCGGGACGAGCCAGTCGAGGGCGCCCTTGAGGGGGCGGGCGACGGCCGCTCCGGCGAGCACGGCGTAGAACGCGGCGGCGATGATCACCTGACGGGCGCCGAACTCGTACGCCCAGGCCGTCCACAGCAGGGCCACCGAGCCGATCACGGCGGCGGCGATGCCGGCCCCGGGGGCCATCCGGCCCACCAGCCGGCCGGCGAGCTCGGCGACCGGGCCGGAGTCGGCGAGGTCGGCCAGTGCCTGGGCGGCGCGGTCGGTCCTCTGCGCCTTGCGGGTCAGCGAGCGCAGCACGCGGCCGGCGGTGGTGTAGAGGGCGCCGAAGGCGCAGCCGACGAGCAGGGCGTAGAAGACGATCCGGGGGGTGGTGGCCGCGGTGAGCACCGCGATCATGGCCCAGCGCTCGCCGATCGGCAGGATGATCATCCGCCGGACCCAGACCGTCCAGCCGACGCTGTCGAGTTTGTCGGACAGGGCCGCCGTGGGGCTCGTATTGGCGGTGGCGTCGTGGTTGGCCTCGTTGAAGGCGAAGTCCACGACGTGGCGGCAGGTCATGAGGATCATCGCGCCGAGCGCGAGGGCCCACACGTCGTCGCCGTTCCTGGCCGCGCCGAGCGCGAGCCCCGCGTAGAAGGAGTACTCCTTCGCGCGGTCGAAGGTGGCGTCGAGCCAGGCGCCCATCGTCGAGTACTGGAGCGAGTAGCGGGCGAGCTGCCCGTCCGTGCAGTCCAGTACGAAGGAGACGAGGAGCAGCACGCCGGCGGCGACGTAGCCGCCGCGCTCGCCGGTGGCGGCGCAGCCGGCCGCGATCAGCGCGGTGATCAGCGAGGCGGTGGTGACCTGGTTCGGGGTCAGGCCGCGGCGCGCGCACCAGCGGGCGATGTAGCGCGAGTACGGGCTGATGAAGAAGGTGGTGAAGAACCCGTCGCGGGACTTCACGGCGGTGCGCAGGCGTACGGCCTCGTCGTCCACGGCTGCGACGGCGGCGTCCGCCGCGGCGCGCTCGGCCCCGCTGGCGGGGACCGCGGCGACCAGGGTGCCGAGCTCGGGGTGCTGGACGGGGGTCCCGGCGGCCTCGACGGCCGCGGCGAGGCGGTCCGCGTACGGGCCGCCGCCCTCGGCGGGGAGGGCCGCGGCCTTCTCCAGGGCCGCCCGGGCGCCCGGCTGGACGGCGAGGGCGCCGGTGACGGCGCAGGCGTCGAAGCGCGGGTCGGTCAGCGCGAGCCGCAAGGCGTGGACGTGTCCGACGAAGGCGCTGTCGACGACGGCGACCCGCTGGTCGGCGGGTACGCCGGCCAGCACCGCGGCGGCCTCTTCAGGACCGGCGGCCGGGCGGACGTCGAAGCCGAGGGAGCGCAGCTCGTCGGTGAGCGGTGATCCGGGTACCGGCAGGCCGGTGAGGATGACGGTCGGCAGACGGACTCACTCCTTGCAGCGAACACTGGACGGGCGCCCCGGCGGGGGCGGCGGCACGTCGGCAGAGGCTATCGGATGAATGGAAGCGGGGGTTCACCACCCGTTTACTCCCCGATAAGCCGAATATTGCGGGGCTTCGGGCCCCGGCGCGATCATCATTGACGATCGCGCCGAGATACCACAAACCCGGGGTGCACGGCTGCTCCGCCCCCGCCGCTTACCACGCCGCGGAGGCGGACATGCGCGGATGGCCGAAGTGGGGACAAGCCTCTTTTGTACGGCAGACTGAAGGTCGAAGTCCGAAGCGAAGGATGGGTATGCCGACCACACCAGCCACCGCCGCGAACACCGCGTCCCCCGGCACCGGCACTCAGGAACCGATCATGCTCGAACTGGTCGATGAGTCCGGCAACACCATCGGCACGGCGGAGAAGCTCTCCGCCCATCAGGCGCCCGGTCTGCTGCACCGGGCCTTCTCCGTGTTCCTCTTCGACGAGCAGGGCCGCCTGCTGCTCCAGCAGCGCGCCCTCGGGAAGTACCACTCCCCCGGCGTCTGGTCGAACACCTGCTGCGGTCACCCCTATCCCGGGGAGTCGCCGTTCGCGGCCGCGGCCCGGCGGACCCACGAGGAGCTGGGCCTGTCGCCCTCGCTGCTCGCGGAGGCGGGAACCGTGCGCTACAACCACCCGGACCCGGCGTCGGGCCTGGTGGAGCAGGAGTACAACCACCTTTTCGTGGGACTCGCGCAGTCCCGGCCGCAGCCCGATCCGGAGGAGGTCGGGGACACCGCGTTCGTGACCGCCGAGGAGCTGGCCAAGCGGCATGCCGAGGCGCCGTTCTCCGCCTGGTTCATGACCGTGCTCGACGCGGCCCGGCCCGCGATCCGCGAACTGACCGGGGACGCCGCGGGCTGGTAGTCCGTACCGGAGTGCCGGGCGTACCGGAGTGCCGGGCGTACCGGAGTGCCGGGCGTACCCGGCGCCCGTACTCCGCCTCAGACCGCGGGTGCGGCGAGCGGCAGGGCCGCCCAGATGACCTTGCCGCCCGTCGAGGTGTGCTCGACGTCGCACACCCCGCCGGACTCGCGCGTGACCTCGCGCACCAGGAGCAGGCCGCGTCCGCCGGTCTGGCCGAAATCCGCCTCCAGGGCTTTGGGGCGGTACGGGTGGTTGTCCTCGACCGCCACCCGGACCCAGTCCCGGCCGATGGCGACCTCGACCGCGACCTGGGGCGAGAGCAGGGCCGCGTGCCGGACGGAGTTCGTCACCAGCTCGGAGACGATCAGCAGCAGCGAGTACACGAGGTCCCGGTCGGCCGGGACGCCCTGGCGGCCGAGCAGGTCGCGCACGGCCCGGCGGGCCTGCGGAACGGATTCTTCTACAGCGGGCACGGTGAACCGCCACACGCCCTCGTACGCGAGGGGGTCGGCCGGGGCGGCCGCCGGCTCGCCCTCCTTGGCTGGCGGGACGCTCCCGCTGACATCCATCTTCCGGCCCCCGTCTTCACGCTCGATCGTCTCCACGCGTCAAGAGTGGGGAGCGGACCGGTCCGGACCGGACCCCTGACCAGAAGTCAGCGTCAATCGGACGCTTTCTGACCGTTGGCGTATGACAGCGTCAGTTGTGCGACCGTTCCTGATCTTCTGTGGGGCCCTTCCCGGCCGCGATGTCCGGCCCGCCGCCGCCGGCGGCGTCCACCGGGGGCCCGTCTTCCCTGACCAAGCCCAGAATGCGCCGGGCGCTCATGCCCAGGAGGATCAGGCTCAGCCCGTCGAACAGCAGGGCGAGGGAGAAGAAGGTTCCGATCACGTAGAGACTGCTGCTCGGCCAGCTGGCGAGGACGAGGAAGCCCAGCAGGATCCCGAAGGCGCCCTGGACCAGGTTGACCCACAGGTTCGTCCCGCGCACCACCAGGCCGCCCACCAGCCGGAACAGCCCGCCGACGAGGAAGAGCAGCGCGGCGAACATGGTCAGCGCCTCCGCGCTCGCCTCGGGCCTGCGCAGGATCACGAAGCCGGCCGCGATGTTGATCGCGGCGACGACGACGGCGAGCCAGAAGTGGTTGCTCCTGCGGGACTGGAACGCCTGGACCAGGCCCACCAGACCGCCGGCGAGCAGCAGCCAGCCGAAGAGGAACATCGTGGTCAGGGTGGCGAAGGCGGCATAGAACAGGCCGACCAGGCCGGCCGCCACCAAGAGCACCCCGAGCGCGGCCAGCAGCCCGAAACTGCGCCCCAGCTGCTTCTTGTCCCCGGCTCGGACCTCGACCGGGGACGCGGCCCCGGAACGGTCTGCGCCCATGGTCGTGCCACCTTTCAGCACCCCCCGGACGGACTCCCCCGATCATAGGATCGGCCGTCCGGGATAGCATCCGGCGCATGGACGCAGCCCTCCTGCACACCGTCGCCGACGGGATCGCCACGGTCGTCATCTCGCATCCCGCCAAGCGCAACGCGATGACCGCGTCGATGTGGCGCGCGCTTGCGGAGGTGCTGGACGCACTCGCGGCCGATCCGGCCGTACGGGTGCTCGTCCTGACCGGGTCCGGACCGACCTTCTGCGCGGGGGCCGACATCTCCTCGCTCACCGGGGACGAGGACCCGCAGGCCCTGGCCGTGGCGGCCGAGGAGGCCCTGGCCGCCTTCCCCAAGCCGACGCTCGCGGCGATCCGCGGGTTCTGCGTGGGCGGCGGCAGCCAGTTGGCCGCGGCCTGCGATCTGCGCTTCGCGGAGGAGGGGGCCTCCTTCGGGGTGACCCCGGCGAAGCTGGGCATCGTCTACCCCGCTTCCTCGACCCGCCGCCTGGCCGCGCTGGTCGGTCCCGCGGTGGCCAAGTACCTGCTCTTCTCGGCGGAGCTGATCGACGCGGAGCACGCGCTGCGGGCCGGATTCCTGAACGAGCTGCTGCCGGCCGGGCAGCTGGACAAGCGGGTGGCGGACTTCGCCCGCGTGCTGACCACCCGTTCGCAGCTGACCCAGGCGGCGGCCAAGGAGTTCGCGAACGGGCGGACGGACCGGGACGCGTACTGGACGGACCAGGCGGCCGCCAGCGGCGACACCGCGGAGGGTGTCGCCGCGTTCCTGGAGCGCCGTACGCCGTCGTTCGGCTGGACCACCGGGCAGGGCCCCGCGCCGGCGACCGCGCCGACGGCTACCGGCCGTCGAGCGGGTTGACCGCGCGCAGCCGCGCCACGATCTCGGCCGGTGCCTTGTCCGGCGAGCCGGCGTCGTAGGGCGGCCGGGGGTCGTACTCGGTCATCAGCTGGACGGTCTGGGCGTACTCGTCCCCCGCGATCCGGCCGAGGAGGCCGAGGCCCATGTCGATGCCGGAGGACACCCCGGCGGCGGTGACGTACTTCCCGTCGTACACGACGCGCTCGCCGGTGGGCTCGGCGCCGAAGGCGGGCAGCCGGTCCAGGTAGAGCCAGTGGCTCGTGGCCCGGCGCCCCTTGAGCAGCCCCGCGGCGGCCAGCAGGAGCGAGCCGGTGCAGACCGAGGTGGTCCAGGTGCTGGTGGCGTCGACGGCGCGCAGCCAGTCGACGACGGCCGGGTTCTCCATCTCCAGCTCGGGGTGGGGCCCGCCCGGGACGATGACGATGTCGGGCCGGGTCACCTCGTCGAGACCCTTGTCGGCGACGAGGGCGAGCGCCCCGTTGTCGGTCCGCACCGGCCCGGGCCGCTCCGAGACGAACACGACCTCGGCGCCGGACAGCCGTCCGAGGGTGTCGAAGGGCCCGATGGCGTCGAGCGCGGTGAACCGGTCGTAGAGCAGGACTGCGATCTGCATGCTTCCTCCAGGGTGGTGGTGTACCTGCCGAGCGGTGTCGTGCGGTGGTCTGGACACCCCCTAGGTGCGGTCGGAGCCGAAACGGCGCCGGTATTCGGCCGGGGGCTGGCCGAGGGTCTTCACGAAGGCCCGGCGCAGGGCCTCCGGGGTGCCGTAGCCGCAGGCGCGCGAGATCTGGGCGACCCCGTCCCCGGTGTCCTCCAGGAGGCGCCGCGCGTGTTCCACGCGGACCCGCTCCACGTAGCGGCCGGGCGTGGCCCCCGTCTCCGCCCGGAAGGCGCGCGCGAAATGCCGCGGCGAGAGCCGCGCCCGCGCCGCCAGGGCCTCCACGCTCAGGTCCGCGTCCGGATGCTCCGTGATCCACTGCTGCACCTCCCGCAACGGATCCCGTTGCGCGGTCTGCGCCGCCAGCTGCGCGCTGAACTGGGCCTGGTTGCCGGGCCTGCGCAAGAACACCACCAGGTGCCGCGCGATGCGCAGTGCCGGCTCCCGTCCGTGGTCCTCCTCCACCAGCGCCAGCGCGAGGTCGATCCCCGCCGTGACCCCCGCCGAGGTGGTCACCGGGCCGTCGCGTACGTAGATCGGATCCGGTTCGACGGTCACCTCCGGGTAGTCCCGGGCCATCTGCTCGCACGCGTACCAGTGCGTCGTCGCCCGCCGCCCGTCCAGCAGCCCGGCCTCGGCGAGCAGCAGCCCGCCCGTGCAGACGGAAACCAGCCGCTCCGCGCCACCCCCGTGCGCGCGGAGCCAGTCGGTCAGCCTGGGTTCGAAGTCCCCCCGGTACTGCCCGCCCGGCACCAGCAGGGTGGTGCCGGTCCCCGGCCGCGCGCTCTCCAGGTCCCCGTCCGGCACCAGCGTGAGCCCGCTGCTCGTCCGTACGGGCGCGCCGCCCGGGGAGACCGTACGGATCGCGTACCCGTCCCCGGCCCGGCCCGGCAGGTGGCCGACCGCGGCGAACACCTCCACGGGTCCGGTCACGTCCAGGCTCTGCACGCCGTCGTAGAGGACGACGAGCACGTTTCGGGGCGACATGACCCCATGGTGTGACGCGGCGCCGATGGCCGCAATGACGCTCGTCCCACCTTTACGGCCATGCCGCGCGGCGCGGATAGGATCGACGCACCATGACTGCAACCCTCGTCGCCAAGAACCTCACCGCCGCGCACGGTGAGCGCACGCTCTTCGCCGATCTCGACCTCGTCGTCGCCCCCGGCGACGTCATCGGCCTCGTCGGCGTCAACGGCGCCGGAAAGTCCACCCTGCTGCGCCTGCTCGCCGGCCTGGACACCCCCGAGACCGGTGAGCTGCGGCTCTCCCCGCCCACCGCCGCCGTCGGCCACCTGCCCCAGGAGCCGGAGCGGCGCCCCGAAGAGTCCGTACGGGACTTCCTGGCCCGGCGCACGGGCGTCGCCGCCGCCCAGGCGGCGCTGGACGCGGCGACCCAGGGCCTGGTCGACGGGACCCCGGGAGCGGACGACGCCTACGCGACGACCCTGGACCAGTGGCTGAACCTCGGCGGCGCCGACCTCGACGAGCGCGCCCAGGAGGTCGCCGACGAGCTGGGGCTGGCCGTCGGCCTGGACCTGCCGATGACCGCGCTGTCCGGCGGCCAGGCGGCCCGCGCGGGCCTCGCCTCGCTGCTGCTCTCGCGCTACGACGTCTTCCTGCTCGACGAGCCGACCAACGACCTGGACCTGGAGGGCCTGGAGCGTCTGGAGCGGTTCGTGAAGGGCCTGCGGGCGGGCACGGTCGTCATCAGCCACGACCGCGAGTTCCTGACCCGCACCGTCACGAAGGTCCTCGAACTCGACCTGGCGCAGCAGCAGATCAACCTCTACGGCGGCGGTTACGACGCCTATCTGGAGGAGCGCGAGCGGGCCCGTACGCACGCCCGCGAGGAGTTCGACGAGTACGCGGGCAAGAAGGCGGCCTTGGAGGGCCGCGCCCAGATGCAGCGCAACTGGATGGACAAGGGCGTGCGCAACGCCCGCCGCAAGGCGAGCGACAACGACAAGATCGGCAAGAACCTGCGCGGCGAGTCCAGCGAGAAGCAGGCCGCCAAGGCCCGCCAGACGCAGCGCGCCATCGAGCGGCTCGACGTCGTCGACGAGCCCCGCAAGGAGTGGGAGCTGCGCATGGAGATCGCGGCGGCGCCGCGCTCCGGCTCCGTCGTCGCCACCCTGAACGAGGCCGCCGTGCGGCGCGGGGACTTCGCCTTCGGCCCGGCCAGCCTGCAGATCGACTGGGCGGACCGGGTGGCGATCACCGGCGCCAACGGCGCGGGCAAGTCCACGCTGCTGGCCGTGCTCCTCGGGCGCCTGGTGCCCGACTCCGGTGCGGCCACGCTCGGTTCGGGCGTACTGGTCGGCGAGGTGGACCAGGCCCGCGGGCTCTTCCTCGGGGACGAGCCGCTGCTGGAGGCCTTCTGCGCGGCCGTCCCGGACACCGAGCCGGCCGAAGTGCGGACCCTGCTGGCCAAGTTCGGCCTGAAGGCGGCGCACGTGCTGCGCCCGGCGGCCACGCTCTCCCCCGGCGAGCGCACCCGGGCGGCGCTGGCGCTGCTCCAGGGCCGCGGGGTGAACCTGCTGGTGCTGGACGAGCCCACGAACCACCTGGACCTGCCCGCGATCGAACAGCTGGAGGCGGCGCTGGACGCGTACGAGGGCACCCTGCTGCTCGTCACCCACGACCGCCGGATGCTGGACGCGGTGCACGTGACCCGCCGCCTGGAGGTCGCGGGCGGCAAGGTCACCGAGCTCTAGCGGGCACCCCCTGGGGGGTGCCCTGCGGCTGCGGCGCGCGCCGCTTGCGTGCGAGCCGGGCGGCCACGAAGCCGCGCGGCAGGTGCCGGACGGCGAGCGCGTACGCCTGGTAGCGGCGGCCGGTGATGCTCACCGGCCGGCGCAGGGCCAGGTCCCTGAGGGCCTTGGCCACCACGGCCTCGGGGTCCAGCCACACCGCCTCGCGCAGGGAGCTGACGTCCATCCCGGCGCGCGCCTGGAACTCGGTGCGGGTGAAGCCCGGTACCACCGCCAGCACCCGGATCCCGTACGGCTCCATGTCCACCCGCAGGGATTCGCTGAACGCGGTGACCCAGCCCTTGGCGGCCCCGTACGTCCCGGTCGGCAGCAGCCCGGCCACCGAGGACACGTTGACCACCGCGCCCCGGCGGCGCTCGCGCAGCCCCGGCAGCACGGCGTGGGTGAGCCGCAGCGGAACCTTCACCAGCAGGTCGAGCAGCCGCTCCTCGTCCTCGACCGGGCTGTACGGGAACGGCGCGGACAGCCCGAAGCCCGCGTTGTTGACCAGGATGTCCACGGGCCGCCGCCGGTCGGCGAGCCGCTCGGCGACCGCCGCGCAGCCGTCCGCGTCCAGCAGGTCGGCGGTGAGCACCTCGCTGGCCGTGCCGAACTCCCGGCCGAGCTCGCCGGCCACGGCTTCGAGGCGCTCCTTGTCACGGGCGACCAGGACGAGTGCGCAGCCCTTGGCCGCGAAGCCGCGGGCGAAGGCCGCGCCCAGCCCGGCGCTGGCCCCGGTGATCAGAACGGTGGTCACGAGAGGTCACTTCCTTACGGGGTGTGCGGGCGCTGCGGGGTCGGGGGCAGCGAAGTGAAGTCCGTGGTCGACGGTGATCCGTAGGCCTGGGCCACGTCGACCAGGAACCGGGCCTCGTCGTCGAGGTCCCCGCCCTCGGCCGAGGTCTGCATCGCGGCGGGCAGCTCCCACGCCGCGTCCTCCCCCGGCTGCCCGGGCCGTCCGGCCAGCTTCGCCTGCCGGGCCTCCTTCAGTACGCAGGCCAGCGCGGCCGCGGTGCGCCGCTGCTCGGGGATCCCGTGCCCGGTGACGTGGCTGCGGGCCAGCTCCGGGACGCCCGGGGCGACGTACTCGCCGAGGATCAGGATCGCGTCGCGGGTCTCGATCACCTTGCGGTACACCAGCAGGTTGCGCGGTACGGGCGGCCACAGCAGCTCCACGACCCGCCCGGCCCGCGGCTTGGTGAGGGCGACGTGCGGGACGGCCTGGACCAGGTCGTGCCACAGCGGCCACAGCCGCCAGGCGGTGGCGATGTCCGAGCTCGTGCGGCGCAGCGTGAACAGGGTGGGCACCAGGATCGCGGCGGCCCGCAGCAGTCCGTGAAGGTTCATCATCAGCGGCAGCGCGGGCATCGCCCAGGTGCTGGCGAACAGGGCCTTGAGCAGGTACACGAACCAGAACAGGCCGGCGAGCGCGGTGCCGAGGCCGAACAGCCGCAGACCGGCGGCGAGGCCCCGGCTCTCGGTGCGGCGGCTGTAGCGCCAGCAGAGGGCGACGCAGGTGGTGTTGGCGAGCAGGTGCGCCGAGATCAGGAGCAGCCAGTACCCGAGGGAGGGCACCGGGTCGCCCTGCGCCGGGATGGTGTGCGCGGTGTGCGCGGGGGCGGCCGTGTCCAGCACGACGAGGGTGGTGAGCCAGGCCGCCGTACCGGTCCAGGAGGCGAGTTGGAGGGCCCGGCCGCCGGTGGCGGCGGCGACGAAGTAGAGCACGGTGCCGGCGGACAGCACGCCGATGAGGTTGCGGACGAGACCGACGGAGTGCGCGTAGTGCGGGTCGCGCATCGCGTACGTCACGACGTCGGGCAGGTTCAGGGTCATCGCGGCGGCGGCGGTCGCGACGGCGAGCCACAGGCCGCGCTGTTGCGGGGAGCGCAGGGCCGCCGGGGCGCGGAGCAGGACCGCTGCCCAGAGGCAGACGACGCTGGGCACGGCGAGCGAGTCGCCGAAGGCCGTGAGGTCAGCGGCGTCCATGGCTCCCCCGCCCGTAGCCCATGGCCGATTCCAGCCAGGCGAGGGTGCCGCGGGGCGCGGCGGCCGACTGCGGGCAGGGGCCCGTCGTACGGATGCGGATCATGCTGGCCAGCATTTCCGCTTCCTGCTCCTGGCTGGTGGTGTAGTTGGTGCGCCCGAGGACGACGGGGACCTGGCCGTCGTTGTCCTCGGCCTCCAGCGAGTTGTGGCCGAACAGGATGTGCCCGAGCTCGTGGAGCACGATGTGCTCGCGGTGCAGCGCGGTGGTCTGGGCCTCGTAGAACACGAAGTCGACGCTGTCGGTGCCCACCCACAGCCCGCAGACCCCGGATTCCGCGGCTTCCTTGGGGAGCGGGTGCAGATGGATGGGGCGGCCCCGCTGCTCGGCGATCCGGTTGCACAGCCCTTCGATGGAGAAGGGATGCGTCAGCTCCAGATGGCCGAGAATCTTCTCGCACCGTTTACGGAGGCTGGGTTGCGAGTGGGGCATGTGATCCCTCTTCGGACCCTTTCGCGGGCAGCGTCGGTAGGCGTGCGTGGGCGTGGGCATGGCGTCCTGTGCCTTCAAGGCGGCCTCGTGGAGTGGGGTCCTGAGGGGAGAAACGGAAGCCCGTTCGCCACTCGGCGAACGGGCGTTCCACCATGCCTACAGATCTTGTACGGGAATTCGCAAGATGCGCGCCCGGGTGGGGTGCCTATTCGGCCATCCCCGAAAAGCCCCAGCGGACACGTGTGCCTCAGCGCTTGCGGCGCTCCTCGGGGCCGCCGGTGAGACCGGCGCGGCGCAGGGCGTCCGCCATCGCGCTGTTGGCGGGGGCCGGGGATCCGCTGCCGCCCTGACCGCCCTGGCGCTGGCCGCCGCCGCCCTGGCGCTGACCGCCCTGGCGCTGACCGGCGCCGCCCTGGCCGCGGCCCTGACCGCTCTGGCCCTGGCCCTGGCCCTGGCCCTGGCCCTGGCCGCCTTGACCTCCGCCGCGCTGCTGCGGGGGACGGCCGCCGCCGCGCCGCTCCTGGCGGTCCTCGCGCTGCCGGGGAGCGGCGCCCGCCGTACGGTCGGCCTCGTCCTCCAGCCGCAGGGTCAGCGAGATCCGCTTGCGCGGGATGTCGACGTCCAGGACCTTCACGCGGACGATGTCGCCCGGCTTGACCACGTCCCGCGGGTCCTTGACGAAGTTCTTCGACAGCGCCGAGACGTGGGCCAGTCCGTCCTGGTGGACGCCGATGTCGATGAACGCCCCGAACGCGGCCACGTTCGTGACCACGCCCTCCAGGATCATCCCGGGCGCCAGGTCGCCGATCTTCTCGACGCCCTCCTTGAAGGTGGCCGTCTTGAAGGCCGGCCGCGGGTCGCGGCCCGGCTTCTCCAGCTCGCGCAGGATGTCCGTGACCGTCGGCAGGCCGAAGGCCTCGGTGACGAACTGCTCCGGCCGCAGCGAGCGCAGCACGCCCGTGTTGCCGATCAGCGCCGCCACGTCACTGCCGGCCGTCTTGGCCATGCCCCGGACCAGCGGGTACGACTCGGGGTGCACGCTGGAGAGGTCCAGCGGGTCGTCGCCGCCGCGGATCCGCAGGAAGCCCGCGCACTGCTCGTACGCCTTCGGACCGAGCCTGGCCACGTCCTTGAGCGCCTTGCGGCTGCGGAAGGGGCCGTTGTCGTCGCGGTGGGCCACGATGTTCTCGGCGAGCCCGCCGCTGATGCCCGACACCCGCGAGAGCAGCGGCGCGGAGGCGGTGTTGACGTCCACGCCGACGCCGTTCACACAGTCCTCGACCACGGCGTCGAGCGAGCGCGAGAGCTTCACCTCGGAGAGGTCGTGCTGGTACTGGCCGACGCCGATCGACTTGGGGTCGATCTTGACGAGCTCGGCGAGCGGGTCCTGCAGGCGGCGGGCGATGGACACCGCCCCGCGCAGCGACACGTCCATGTCCGGGAGTTCCTGCGAGGCGAAGGCCGAGGCCGAGTACACGGAGGCGCCCGCCTCGGACACCATCACCTTGGTGAGCGCCAGCTCGGGGTGGCGGGTGATCAGGTCCCCCGCGAGCTTGTCGGTCTCGCGCGAGGCCGTGCCGTTGCCGATGGCGATCAGCTCGACCGCGTGCTCCTTGGCGAGGCGGGCCAGCTTGACGAGGGACTCGTCCCACTTGTTGGCGGGCACGTGCGGGTAGATCACGTCGGTCGCGACGACCTTGCCGGTGGCGTCGACGACGGCGACCTTCACGCCGGTGCGGAAACCCGGGTCCAGGCCGAGGGTGGCCCGGGTGCCGGCGGGCGCCGCGAGCAGCAGGTCGCGCAGGTTGGACGCGAAGACCCGTACCGCCTCGTCCTCGGCGGCCTGGCGCAGCCGCATCCGCAGGTCGATGCCGAGGTGCACCTGGATCTTCGTGCGCCAGGCCCAGCGGACGGTGTCGGCCAGCCACTTGTCGCCGGGGCGGCCGCGGTCGTTCACCCCGAAGCGGCGGGCGACCATGCCCTCGTACGTGGACGGGCCGGGGGTCGCGGCGTCATCGCGGTCCTCGGGCTCCAGGGTGAGGTCGAGCACGTCCTCCTTCTCGCCGCGCAGCATGGCG
Source organism: Streptomyces sp. NPDC051582 (assembly GCF_040681715.1). Lineage (NCBI taxonomy): Bacteria > Bacillati > Actinomycetota > Actinomycetes > Kitasatosporales > Streptomycetaceae > Streptomyces > Streptomyces sp. NPDC051582. The sequence continues at coordinate 34,764 of NZ_JBFAZJ010000007.1, read as the reverse complement.
AGCACGCGGTGGGAGGGCAGCGCGGTGAAGGGCTCGGCGAAGTCGAAGTAGTCGGCGAACTTGGCGCCCGCCTCCTCCTTGCCCTCGCGGACCTTCGCGGCGAGCCGGCCGCGGCCCCACATGCGCTCGCGCAGCTCGCCGATCAGGTCGGCGTCCTCGCCGAAGCGCTCGGTGAGGATGGCGCGGGCGCCCTCCAGGGCGGCCGCCGCATCGGCGACGCCCTTGTCGGCGTCGACGAACGCGGCCGCTGCGGCGGCCGGTTCCACCGTCGGGTCGGCCAGCAGGCCGTCGGCGAGCGGCTCCAGGCCGGCCTCGCGCGCGATCTGCGCCTTGGTGCGCCGCTTGGGCTTGAACGGGAGGTAGATGTCCTCCAGCCGGGCCTTGGTGTCGGCCGCGTTGATCCGGGCCTCCAGCTCGGCGTCGAGCTTGCCCTGCTCCCGTACGGAGTCCAGGATCGCCGCGCGCCGGTCCGCCAGCTCGCGCAGATACCGCAGCCGCTCCTCAAGGGTGCGCAACTGGGCGTCGTCGAGCATCTCGGTCGCTTCCTTGCGGTAGCGCGCGATGAACGGCACGGTGGAGCCGCCGTCGAGCAGCTCGACGGCGGCCTTGACCTGCCGCTCCCGTACGCCGAGCTCCTCGGCGATCCTGCCTTCGATGGACATCGTCACGATCGGGTCCCGCCTGCCTTCGTTTGCACTGGAAGGCTGCCAATTGTGGCAGGTGGCGGTGACGGGGGCCGGGAGCCCCGCGCCCCGGCCCGCGTCAGGCCTTGCCGAAGGCGTCCGCGGGGAAGGCGCCGGCGGTGACGGCCTTGCCGACGAATCCGCCTCCGAGCTCGGCGAGGCGGGCCAGTCCTTCGGCGCCGAGGTGCTCGTAGGGGGCGGCGTCGAGGCGGTCGGTGTCGGCTTCGAGGCGCTCGCGTACGGCCGCGCCCTCCTCGGTGAGTTCGCCTCCGGCGTCGAGGATCCCGCGCTCGCGCAGCCGGTCGGCGGCGGCGTCGAGGTCGGACTGCTCCCAGCCGCGGATCGCCTTGATCCACTTCGGGGTCATCCCCCGGCCGGTGGCGGTGTGGCTGACCAGGGCCTCCAGCGGGTCCAGTCCGGCGAGCAGCAGTGCGGCGAGGTGTCCGTCCCCGCGGTGCTCGCGCAGCAGGGTGGTGGCGTGCCAGAGGCGCAGGTGCGGCTCCTCGGGTACGGGGAGGTCGGCGTGGGCGGCGTACAGGGGCCGGGCGTGCCGGGTGCAGCCCTCGGCGGCGCGCAGGGCGAGGCCGGCGGCCTCGGCGAGCTCGGGGGATGCGATGGCTTCGTCGCCGAGGAGCCTGCGCAGGGTGCTGTCGGCCGCGCGCAGGCGGGCGTCCAGGGCCTGTTCGGGGGTGATCGTGTCCCAGACGGCGGGCAGGTGCCGGGCGACGAAGTCGTGGCGGTAGTTGTAGAAGGTGGCGGTGACCGTGCCGGGCCCGACGGCGCCCATGGCGGCGGAGCGGGAGGCGAGGTTCACGGCGGGCCGCTCGGTGACCCCGAGGGCCGCGAACTCCTTGCCCAGGTCGGGAGAGAAGTAGATGGTCGCGTGCAGCGGGTTGATCGCCGCATGCCAGCAGTTGCGGGCGGCGCGCGCAGGAATCGTCATGCCGGTCAGATTACCGACCGCTCAGTATGCCGGGTAGGCCGAGTCCCGGCCGCCGTGCACGTGATCGAGCCGACCTCCGGTTTCCGGCCTTCTTCCGGGCGCCCCGGCGGCGGAGAAGGGTCGTTCGCGCACCCGAACGCGGCTCCTCGGGACGGTGATCCCGGGGTGCGGGCCCCCGGCCTGTGACGGCCGAATGGCGATCGTGTGACACCGGGGCCATGGACATGACGTAGCGCGGCGGGCCTGAATACGGTCGGACGACAGCCGTTGATCAGAACTGCCTCCCTACCCCTTGGAGCTCTTCGTGCACCGCAAAGTCATCGCCCCGAGCGTCCTCGCCGCCTCCCTCCTGCTGGTGATCCCGGCGTCGGCGGCGAGTTCGGTCCAAGGGGCCCCGGGTATCGGCGACCCCTACTACCCGGCCAGCGGCAACAGCGGGTACGACGTGTCGCACTACGACCTGCGCCTGCAGTACCAGCCCAAGACGGACCTCCTGGAGGGCACCGCCACCCTCCTGGCCACCGCCAAGCAGGACCTCTCCCGCTTCAACCTGGACTTCGGCCTGAAGGTCAGCGAGATCCGGGTCAACGGCGCCAAGGCGAAGTTCGCCACGTCCGGGGACCACGAGCTGGAGGTGACCCCCGACCGGCCGCTGAAGAAGGACACCCCGGCTTCGGTCGTCGTCAAGTACGCCGGAAAGCCGTCGGAGTTCAAGATCGACGGCTGGTCGGCCTGGCAGCGCACCCCCGACGGCGGGGTCGCCGCGCAGGAGCCCGATTCGGCCGTCTGGTGGTTCCCGAGCAACGACCACCCGCTCGACAAGGCCACCTTCGACATCTCGGTCAACGTCCCCGACGGCACCCAGGCCATCAGCAACGGCGTGCTCCAGTCGCAGAGTTCCCGGCTGGGCTGGACCCGGTACAACTGGCGCTCGAACAAGCCGCAGGCCACGTACCTCGCCACCCTCGCCATCGGCAAGTTCGACGTCACCACCGGCCAGACGGCGAGCGGTCTGCCGATCCTCAACGCGTACAGCAAGGACCTCGGCGACAACGCGGGCGCGGCGCGCGCGAGCGTGGAGAGGACCGGCGAGGTCGCCGAATGGCTGGAGGGGGTCTTCGGGCCGTACCCCTTCAACTCCGTCGGCGGGTACGTGCCCAACGTGCCCTCCAGCTTCGCCCTGGAGACGCAGACCCGGCCGTTCTACAGTCCGAAGCAGTTCGCGAACGGTGCCAACGTCTCGGTGGTCGTGCACGAGCTGGCCCACCAGTGGTACGGCGACAGCGTCTCCGTCGACGGCTGGAAGGACATCTGGATCAACGAGGGCTTCGCCCGCTACAGCCAGTGGCTGTGGTCGGAGAAGGAGGGCGAGGGCACCGCGCAGGAGCTCGCGGACTGGACGTACGGACTGCGTGCGGCGGACGACCCGTTCTGGCAGGTCAAGCCGGGCGACCCGGGTCCGGACAACCAGTTCCACGGAGCCGTGTACGACCGCGGCGCGATCGCCTTGCAGGCGCTGCGCAACGAGCTCGGCGACGAGACGTTCTTCAAGATCCTCAAGGGCTGGCCGACCGAGCGCGCCTACGGCAACGCCAAGGTCGGGGACTTCGTCCGGTACGCGGAGAAGATCTCGAACAAGCCCCTCGCGCAGCTCTTCGAGACCTGGCTGTACACCCCGGGCAAGCCGGCCTTCGCCCCGCCGGCCGCCGCGGCCGAGACCGCCCGGTCCCTGCGGGCCCCCGCGGCGAAGCCGGTGGAGCCGAAGTCCTGGAAGAAGATCGCCGAGACGAACACGATCCACGAGCACTGAGTCGCGGGGCGCGGCGCCGCACCGCACTGCACCGCGCGTACGAGGCCCTGCGCGCCGGCGCCCCTCAGGGGGTGCCGGCGCGCCACCGGGCCCGGGCCGCCCGCGCGACGGGCAGGTACCGCAGGCGCTCCGGCAGCAGCGGTACGAGGAGCCGCACGGCCGTGCTGAACCTGCGGAGCCTGCGCTCCTGGGCCGGGCTCCACTCCAGCCCGATGGCGGCGCGGGCCTCGGGCGGCATGTAGCCGACGGTGACGAACGCCCGGAAGCGCAAGAACGCCGCACGCAGCACCGGCCAGGTGAGCCGCAGCAGCAGCCGCACCGGCAGGGAACCGCCCGCGGGCCTCGGCAGCCGCGTGTCGGTGGCGATCAGCTCGCGGGCGACCTTGGTCGGCTCGATCTCCTCGGCCAGCATCCGGCGGTAGTAGACCCAGTACTCCTCGATGGTCTGCGGCATGTCGCGGTCCTGTATGCCGAGGATCCGGCCCACCTGGAGCCATTCCCGGTACAGCCGGCGCTCCTGGGCGGGGGTGAAGCGGCGCATCAGGTACCGGCCGGCGTACACGTAGATCGGGAAGCCGGTGGCGTGCACCCAGGAGTAGCAGGCGGGGTCGAGGGAGTGGTAGCGGCGGCCACGGGTGTCGACGCCCTGGATCTCCTTGTGCAGGCGGCGCACCCGGCGGCCCTCCTCGGCGGCCTCCGCCCCGCCGTACACCCACAGCTGGACCGAGCGCAGGGAGCGCTCGCCGCGCCCCCAGGGGTCGGTGCGGAAGACGGAGTGCTCGTCGACGCCGGCGCCGATCGCGGGGTGGGCGACCTGCATGGTGAAGGCGGCGGGCAGCATCAGCAGGGCGCGCACGTCGCCGGAGATGGTCCAGAGCACCCCGCCGGGGGCCGGCGGCTCGGGATCGGGGCGGCGCGCTGCCTTCGGTCCGGGTTCGGGGAGCTCGGTCTCTCTCATGGTTCCAGTATGCGAGTGCTGAAGGTTCGGGTTGCGGGGGCCAGTCGTCCGCTGCCGGACAGAAAGTCTTGTCACGGGTGTTACCCAGAGGTAACCGCGACTGCTTGGATGACGGAGTCGATCTCCCCCTGCAGGAATGATGGAGACCTCATGCTGCACACCAAGCTCAGCCGCAACCGCGCCGCCGTCACGGCCGTTGCGGCGATCGCCGTCGGCGCACTGGCCGCCACCAGTGCGCCGGCCGCCTCCGCCGCCCCGAGCGCGGCGGCCCCGCGGCTCAGCGTCCTCACGTACAACACGTTCCTGATGAGCAAGAACCTCTACCCCAACTGGGGCCAGGACCACCGGGCTTCGGAGATCCCCAAGGCGTCCTTCTTCCAGGGTCACGACGTGGTCGTGCTCCAGGAGGCCTTCGACAACGGCGCCTCGGACGCGCTGAAGGCGAACGCCTCGGCGCAGTACCCGTACCAGACCCCGATCGTCGGCCGCAGCAAGAGCGGCTGGGACGCCACGGGCGGCGCGTACTCCTCCACCACCCCGGAGGACGGCGGCGTCACGATCCTCAGCAAGTGGCCGATCGTCCGCAAGGAGCAGGTCGTCTACAAGGACGCCTGCGGCGCCGACTGGTGGTCCAACAAGGGCTTCGCGTACGTGGTGCTGAACGTGAACGGGACCAGCGTCCACGTGGTCGGCACCCACGCCCAGTCCACCGACCCGGGCTGCGGCTCCGGCGAGGCGGCCGACATGCGCGCCCGCCAGTTCAAGGCGATCGACGCCTTCCTGGACGCCAAGAACATACCGGCGAACGAACAGGTCGTCGTCGCGGGCGACATGAACGTGGACTCGCGCTCCCCCGAGTTCGCGTCCATGCTGGCCAACGCCGACCTGGCGAACTCCGACTCGCGCACGGGCCACCCGTATTCGTTCGACACCGCGCAGAACTCCATCGCGAACTACCGCTACCCGACGGACCCGCGCGAGGACCTGGACTACGTCCTCTACCGCAAGGGCAACGCGCGCCCGGCGGGCTGGGAGAACAACGTGGTCAAGGAGCAGTCGGCGCCCTGGACGGTCTCCAGCTGGGGCACCTCGTACACGTACGCCAACCTCTCCGACCACTACCCCCTGATAGGCCGCTAGCCCACCCACCCCCGGGCCCCCGCCGCCGACGCGCTGCCGGGGGTGCGGGGGGCTACGTCGAACGGCGCCATTCCGCCGCGTACTCCTCGAAGATCTGCCTCAGGTGGTGTCCGACCTTCAGGTAGTCCAGGTCGTCGAGGTTGGCCAGGGAGACGCGGACCGACCACTGCGGGCCGTCGAAGCCGCCGCCGCCCAGGAGGACGACCGAGGTCTGTTCCGCCAGGCGCAGCAGCGGGTCGACGGGCTCGTAGTTGGCCTCCAGGAAGTCCGCGAAGGCCTTGCCGTGGACGCGTTCCGCCTCGGCCAGCAGGTCGAGTTCGACGTAGTACGCGGCCCGCCGGTCATCGTCGGCGATCTTCATCCGGGCACCTTCGAGCAGCAGGCCGAGCCGCCGCCGGACGATCGCGCGGACGCGCTCCTTGTACGCCTGGCCCTCCTCCAGCAGGTCGAACAGCGAGAAGAGCACCATCAGCGCCTGCTGCGGCGGCGAGAGTCCGGCCGTGTGGTTGAGCGCCACCGAGCGGGAGTCCGCGACCATCCGGTCGATGAAGCGGATCCGCTCCGGCTCCAGGCTGAGCGAGCCGTACCGCCGGGCGAGCCGCTCCCGCTGCTCGCGCGGCAGCTCCCCGAGCATCTCGTCGATGACGTTGTCCTCGTGCAGGCCGATGACGCCGAGCCGCCAGCCGGTCGCCCCGTAGTGCTTGGAGTACGAGTACACCAGCAGGGTGTTGCGGGGCAGTTCGGCGGCGAGCGAGCGGAAGCCGGGCACGAAGGTGCCGTACACGTCGTCGGTGACGATCAGCAGGCGCGGGTTGGCGGTGGCCACGATCTCCTTGATCTGCGCCGCCACCCGGTCGCTCAGCGCGAGCGAGGGCGGGTTGCTCGGATTGACCAGGCAGACCAGTCTGACCTCCGGGTCGGCCAGTTTGGCGACCTCCTCCGGCGGATAGCGCCACTGGCGCACACCCGTCTCGGCGAACAGGCTCGCGCTGACGCAGACCACGTCGAACTCGTAGGTTTCGAGCCCGGGGATCTCGATGTACGGGGTGAACACCGGGGTCATCAGGGCGATCTTGTCGCCCTTGCGGAGGATCCCGTTCTGGACGAGCGAGTCGAAGACGTAGCACATCGCGGCGGTGCCGCCCTCGGTGGCGAACAGCGACAGGCGGTCCACGGCCGGCCGCTCGCCGAAGATCTCGAAGTCGAGGTAGCCGCGGACGATCTGCTCGGCGTGCACCAGCATCCGGTCCGGAACCGGGTAGTTGTCGCCGATCACGGCGTCGGCCAGCTCGTGCACGAGGGCGTCCTTGTCGAACCCCCACCGCGACAGCGCGTACGCGACGCACGCGGCGAGGAGCTCGGTGCCGGGCAGCTCCGGGTGACGGCGGATCCACGAGTCGAACCGCTTCCCGATCCCGTGGCGCTCCGGCATCCCGCCGAGGTCGTCCGCCGTCCAGACGCGCCGGGACTCGTCGAGGGCGAAGTAGCCGAGGGCGTGGAAGGCCTCGCGGGGGCCGGTGGCGATCCAGTTGGGGTTGCCGCGGCCCGCGTTCAGCATGGCGCGGGCGGTGGTGTCCTTCTGGCCCGGCTCGCCGGCCTGGGCCTCCTGGGCCAGCCGGATGAACCTGTCCTTCAGCTCGAACGGGCTGAGCCGTGCGAGGGACTGGATCTCCTCGCGGCTGAAACGGGTCTCCGGCATCCTCCCAGCCTCGTCCGGCGGGCGCCGGCGCGCCCACCGGACGGGGCCATCCGGGCTACGCCTGCGCGCCCCGGTGCGGCTCCTCGTGCGACTCCTCGTGCGGCTCCTCGTACGGGTCGGCGTACGGGTCGGCGTACAGCGCCTCGATCAGGGCGCCGTACTTCTCCCGGACCACCCGGCGGCGCAGCTTCAGCGACGGGGTGAGCTCGCCGGAGGCGGGGCCCCATTCCCCGGTCAGCAGCCGGTACCGCTTGATCTGCTCGGTCCGGTTGAGCCGGGCGTTGGCCGCGTCGACGGCGGCCGCGATCTCCGCCCGGACGGCCGGGTGCTCCGCGAGCGCGGCGAGCGGGCCGGGCTCGATGCCGCGGGCCGCCGCCCAGGCCGGGGCCACCTCCCCGTCCAGCACCAGCAGGGCGACGAGGTAGGAGCGGCCGTCGCCGTGCACCAGGGCCTGGCCGATCAGCGGATGCTCCTTGACGGTGTTCTCCACCAGCGCCGGCGACACGTTCTTGCCGTTCGAGGTGATGATCAGTTCCTTCTTGCGGTCGGTCAGCCAGAGGAACCCGTCCTCGTCGAGCCGGCCGACGTCCCCGGTCGGGAACCAGCCCTCGGCGTCGTGCGCACTCTCCACCGAACCATCGGACCGCAGGTAGCCGGCGAAGACGGTCGCGCCGCGCGTGAGGATCTCCCCGTCCTCGGCGAGGCGCAGCTCCAGCCCCTCGATCGGGCGTCCCACCGAGCCCAGCCGGAAGGCGTCCGGGCTGTTGATCGTGCACACGCCCGAGGTCTCGGTGAGCCCCCAGGCGTCCATGATGGTCAGCCCCCAGCCTGCCCAGAACCGGACCACGTCGATCGGCATCGGCGCGGTGGCGCTGGCCGTCCACACCAGCCGGTCCAGCCCGGCCAGGCCCAGCAGCGGGTCGAGCACCTGCTCCTTCGCCCGGGCGTACGAGGCTTCGAGCGCTGCCGGGATCCGCTCGCCGCGCTCACGGTGGCCGGCCCGGGCGCGGGCGAGGTCGTTCGCGGCCTCGATGGACTCCCGCTGCGCGGCCGGAAGCTGTGCGAGCACGGCCCGTACGGACGCGGCGAGCTTCTCCCAGACCCGGGGCACCCCGAAGAACTGCACCGGGTGCAGTTCGCGTACGGCGGCCCCCACGGCGGCCGGGTCGGCGACGAGCCGGACGTGCGCGGCGCGCAGGAGCGGCAGGTAGATGCCGAGGATCCGCTCGGCGATGTGCGCGAACGGCAGGTAGCAGATGTGCTCGGCGTGCTCGGGCAGGTCCGTTCGCCCGTCGATGCGGACGGCCTGGAGCATGATGTTGCGGTGGGTCAGCCGTACGCCCTTGGGGTCGCCGGTGGTGCCGGAGGTGTAGACGACGGTCAGCGGGTCCTCGGGGCGGGTCTCCTGCCAGGCCTTCTCGAAGGCGTCGGGGCGGTGGCCGCGGGCGCCGCTCGCGTGCAGGGACCCGTACGTGCGGTGCTGACCCGCCTCGGCGGCCTCGGCCACGACCAGCCGCTCCAGGGGTATCCCCCGGTCCGCGAGCAGCGGTTCCCAGCGGGCCAGCTCACGGGCACCTTCGAGGACGGCGACGCGGGCCCGGCTGTGGCGGGCGATGTGGGCGATCTGCTCGGGCGCGGAGGTCCCGTACACGGTGACGGGGACGGCGCCGAGGTGGACCAGGGCGAGGTCGGTCAGCCAGTGCTCGGGGCGGTTGCCCATCATGATCAGGACGTGTTCGCCGCGCTCTATCCCGAGGGCGGCGTAGCCGGAGGCGAGGACGGCGACCTTGCGGCGGACCTCGGTCCAGTCGAGGGTCGTCCAGCCGGCGCCCTCCCGCCAGGAGAGGGCGGGGAGGTCGCCGTGTTCGGCGGCGTTGCGGGCCAGCAGGGCGGGGATCGTGAGCTCTTCGGGTCGTCCGGGCAGTCGCAGTTTCATGGTCATGGGCAGCTCCTGGCCGTTTCACATCGTTGGTGCGACAGCAATACTGTTGAACCCAAGCTGTGGAGCAGAGAGCGAGGCGCAGACGATGGCCGACCAGGCACCCGAGCCGATGCTCACCGTCGACGAGCTGGCGGCCAGGGCGGGCGTCACCGTGCGCACCGTTCGTTTCTACAGCACGCGCGGGCTTTTGCCCCCTCCCGTGATCGGCCCGCGTCGGGTGGGGCACTACGGGCCGGAGCACCTGTCCCGGCTGGCGCTGATCGAGGAACTCCAGCACCAGGGCATGACGTTGTCGGCCATCGAGCGGTATCTGGACGCGCTGCCCGGTGATCTGAGCGCGCACGACCTGGCGATCCACCGGGCGATGGTGTCCAGTTGGGCTCCGGACGCGCCCCTGGAGGTGTCGCGCGAAGAGCTGGAGAAGCGGGCGGGGCGGAGCCTGTCGGACGCCGACGTGCTGCGGCTGACGGCGATGAACGTACTGGCGCCGGCCGCCGAAGGCTTCCGGGTCGACGTGGGGCTGCTGCGGCTGGGGGTGGCACTGCTGGACGTACCGATCGCGTACGAGACGATCCTGGCGGCGCGCACGGTGCTGCTGGAACACGCGCGGACCGCGGCGCACGAGCTGACGGCGCTGTTCCGGGACGAGGTGTGGGGGCCGTTCACGCGCGGCGAGAGCGATCCGGAGCGGGTGGAGTCGATGAAGGCGCTGTCCGCGCACATGCAGCCGATGGTGGTGCAGGCGCTGGTGACCGCGTTCCAGCGGTCGCTGAAGGAGGAACTGCGGGCGGCGTTCGTCTCCGGGGAGTGACCCGGTGACGAACGGGTCCCGGAGCCCCATTGCGCCCCAACTCCGCGCCCGATTGGTGTTGTTGAGAACCCCTGCACCGTCACCTATGGTTGGCATGGACACCACGACACAGGGGGATGGGCCCATGCGCATGAAGCGTTCCGTAGCACTCCTGGCCGCCGCGGCCGGTGTAACACTCGGAATGGCCACTCCGGCGAGTGCGTATGCGTGCCAGACCGGCTACTTCTGCTTCTACTACAACTCCAACCAGGCCGGCGCCCGGTTCATGACGGACGTCAACGTCCCCAATCTCGCCGGTGAGACCTTCAGCACGATCGCCACCGGCGAGGGCCAGCCGGTGAAGAACAACGCCGCGTCCACCCAGAACGCTTCGAGTTACTGCTACCGGGTGTACTACAACTCGAACTACTCCGGTCCGTCCGACACCGTCGCGGCCTATTCGTCCCGGAACCTGTCGAACACGTACAACGACAACGCTTCCGTCAGAGCCATCATTTGCTGAGCACCGGCGCCTGGATCGAAGAAGGGTGTCCCGCAGTCGCCACGGCGGCTTCGGGGCACCCTTCCTCGTCGTCAGCAGAGGAATCCCGTGAAGTCCTTCTCCCCTTCCTCCACCGCGTGCGCGGGCGTGGCACTGCTGCTGCTCCCCCTGTGCGCGTGCTCGGCCGGCGCGTCCGGCCCGCGGGGATCCTCCCCCCGCTCCGGCGACACCCCCGGCCCGGCCCCGGTGCACCGGCTGGATGACAGCAAGGCCCTTGAGCTGCCCCTGGACGCGTACCTGCTCACGACACCCGATCTGGAGACCCTCTCCAAGGGGCGCGACGCCCTCGTGCAGCGGTGCCTCGCCGCGATCGGCGCCCCTGCCGCCCCCGCACCACGGGGAGGCGTGAGAATCGGGACCAACGAGCGGCGCTACGGCCTGGCCGACGCGGAACTCGCCAAGGCCCACGGATATCACGTGCCCGAGGGAGACCAGCCGGTCGAAGACTATCCAGCGGCCGCCATTGCGCTCATCAAGGGCGAGGTCACCACGTACGACGGCAAACCGGTACCCGAAGGCGGGTGCGCGGGCGAGGCGCGGCGCGAACTCCACGACGACGAGCTCCAGCAGGCCCTGGGCCCCGTGCAGCAACTCGACATGGAAAGCTACGTGAAGTCGCAGAAGGACCCCGCAGTGGCGGAAGTCAGCGCAAAATGGTCGAAATGCATGAATGAATCCGGGCACAGGTACCCCGATCCCGTCGCCGCGATCAACGACCGGGAATTCGCCTCCGCAGCGCCGAGCGGCCACGAGAAGGACGTCGCACTCGCCGACGTCCTGTGCAAGCGGAAGGTGAATCTGATCGGCGTGTGGTCCGGAGCCGAGAGCGCATATCAACGGTCTTTGATCACGTCGAGATCGAGTGTTCTGGCGGCGCAGCTCCTGGCCAAACAGAAAACGATGTCGATCGCGAGGGCCGCGGTCCGCTGAAAGCGGAGAAGTCGGAGAAACCAGAGAAGGCGGAGAAAACGGGGAAGGCGGGCCCGCAGGAACAGGACCGCCTTCCCCGCGACCGCGCTAGTCGGCGTACGTCTCGCCGCGCTCGGCCTTCGCGACGAGCGAGGCCGGCGGGGTGAACCGCTCGCCGTACTGGGCCGCCAGCTCACGGGAGCGGGCGACGAAGCCCGCCAGGCCGCCCTCGTAGCCGTTGATGTACTGGATGACGCCACCGGTCCAGGCCGGGAAGCCGATGCCCATGATGGAGCCGATGTTGGCGTCGGCGATCGAGGTCAGCACGCCCTCGTCGAGGCAGCGGACGGTGTCCAGGGCCTCGGAGAAGAGCATCCGCTCCTTCATGTCGACGAACGGGATGTCCGCGTCCGGCTTGGCGAAGTGCTCGCGCAGGCCCGGCCAGATGCCGGCGCGCCTGCCGCTCTCGTCGTACTCGTAGAAGCCGGCTCCGCCACTGCGGCCGGGGCGGCCGAACTCGTCGACCATCCGGTCGATGACGGTGTCCGCGGGGTGCGCGGCCCACGTGCGGCCCTCGGCCTCGAAGGCCTTGCGGGTCTCGTTGCGGATCTTGCGCGGGAGGGTGAGCGTCAGCTCGTCCATCAGGGAGAGCACCTTGGCCGGGTAGCCGGCCTGGGCCGCGGCCTGCTCGACGGAGGCGGGCTCGACGCCCTCGCCGACCATCGCCACGCCCTCGTTGATGAACTGGCCGATGACGCGCGAGGTGAAGAAGCCGCGCGAGTCGTTGACCACGATCGGGGTCTTGTTGATCTGCCGTACGAGGTCGAAGGCGCGGGCGACGGCCTCGTCGCCGGTGCGCTCGCCCTTGATGATCTCCACGAGCGGCATCTTGTCGACCGGCGAGAAGAAGTGCAGTCCGATGAAGTCGACGGGGCGCGAAACCCCCTCCGCGAGGCCCGTGATGGGCAGCGTGGAGGTGTTGGAGCAGAGCAGCGCGTCCGGGGCGACGACGTCCTGGATCTCCTGGAACACCTTGTGCTTGAGGGAGGTGTCCTCGAAGACGGCCTCGATGACGGCGTCGCAGCCCGCCAGGTCGGCGGCGTCGGCGGTCGCGGTGATCCGGGCGAGCAGCTCGGCGCGCTGGGCCTCGGTGCTGCGGCCGCGGGAGACGGCCTTGTCGAGCAGCTTCTCCGAGTACGCCTTGCCCTTCGCCGCGGCCTCGGCGGTGACGTCCTTCAGCACCACCTCGATGCCCGCGCGGGCGCAGGAGTACGCGATGCCCGCGCCCATCATGCCGGCGCCGAGGACGGCGACCTTGGTGACCCTGCGCGGCTCGACGCCCTGCGGGCGGCTGCGGCCGGCGTTGACGGCCTGGAGGTCGAAGAAGAACGCCTGGATCATGTTCTTGGCGGTCTGCCCGGTGACCAGCTCGGTGAAGTAGCGGGCCTCGATGGTCAGCGCGGTCTCGAAGTCCACCTGGGCGCCCTCGACGGCGCAGGCCAGGATGTTGCGCGGCGCCGGGTACGGGGCGCCGTTCAGCTGCTTCTTGAGGTTGGCCGGGAAGGCCGGGAGGTTGGCGGCGAACTTCGGGTTCGACGGGGTGCCGCCCGGAATCCGGTAGCCGGGCTGGTCCCAGGGCTGCTTCGACTCGGGGTTGGCGTCGATGAAGGCGCGGGCCTTGGCCAGCATCTCCTCCGGGGTGGCGGCCAGTTCGTGGACGAGGCCGTTGTCGAGGGCGCGCTGCGGGTTGTACTGGGTGCCCTGGAGCAGGACCTTGAGCAGCGCGTCGGCGATGCCCATCAGGCGCACGGTGCGGGTGACGCCGCCGCCGGCCGGGAGCAGGCCGAGGGTGACCTCGGGCAGCCCGATCTTGGAGCCGGGGGCGTCGAGGGCGACGCGGTGGTGGGAGGCGAGGCAGATCTCGTAACCGCCGCCGAGGGCCGCCCCGTTGATGGCGGCGACGACCGGCTTGCCGAGGGTCTCGATGCGGCGCAGCGAGCGCTTGATCTCGGTGCCGGTGTCGAAGGCGAGCTGCGCGTCCTCGGGGCGCAGACCGATCATGTCCTTGAGGTCGCCGCCCGCGAAGAAGGTCTTCTTGGCGGAGGTGTAGACGATGCCGCGGATGGAGTCCTTCTCGGCCTCGGCGCGGTCGGCGATCGCCGCGATGGAGTCCTTGAAGGCCTGGTTCATCGTGTTGGCGGACTGGCCCGGGTCGTCGAGGATCAGGGTGACGACGCCGGTCTCGTCCTGTTCCCAGCGGATCGTGGTGGACTCGCTCATGTTTCTCGCTGCTTCCGTGTCGGGGAGGAGGTCTCGGGGATACAGGACGGGGTTCAGAGGCGTTCGACGATGGTCGCGACGCCCATGCCGCCGCCGACGCAGAGGGTGACGAGCCCGTAGCGCTTGTCCTGGCGCTCCAGTTCGTCGATGACGGTGCCGAGCAGCATCGCGCCGGTGGCGCCGAGCGGGTGGCCGAGCGCGATGGAGCCGCCGTTGACGTTGACCCGGTCGAGGGTGATGCCCATGTCCTTGACGAAGCGCAGGACGACGCCGGCGAAGGCCTCGTTCATCTCGATCAGGTCGATGTCGTCGATGGTCAGGCCGGCCTTGGCGAGGGCCTTGCGGGTGGCCGGGGCGGGTCCGGTGAGCATGATGGTGGGCTCGGAGCCGGAGACGGCGGCCGAGACGATCCGGGCGCGGGGCGCCAGTCCGTTGCGCTCGCCCGCCTCGCGGGTGCCGATCGCGACGAGCGAGGCGCCGTCGACGATGCCGGAGGAGTTGCCCGCGTGGTGGACGTGGTCGATCTTCTCGATCCAGTGGTACTTCTGGAGGGCCACGGCGTCGAAGCCGCCGAGGTCGCCGATGTCCGCGAAGGAGGGCTTGAGCTTCGCGAGGCTGTCGGCGGTGGTGCCGGGACGGACGAACTCCTCCTGGTCCAGAACCACCAGGCCGTTGCGGTCGGTGACCGGGACGACGGACTTGGCGAAGCGGCCCTCCTTGATGGAGGTCGCCGCCCGCTCCTGGGAGAGGGCCGCGTACTCGTCGACGTCGCGCCGGGAGAAGCCCTCGATGGTGGCGATGAGGTCGGCGCCGATGCCCTGGGGGACGAAGCCGGTGTCCCAGTTGGTCATCGGGTCGTTGAACCAGGCACCGCCGTCGGAGGCCATGGGGACGCGGGACATGGACTCCACGCCGCCCGCGAGGACCAGGTCCTCCCAGCCGGAGCGGACCTTGGCGGCGGCCATGTTGACGGCCTCAAGGCCGGAGGCGCAGAAGCGGTTCTCCTGTACGCCGGCCACCGTGTCCGGCAGCCCCGCGGCGATGGCCGCGATCCGGGCGATGTCGGAGCCCTGGTCGCCGACCGGGCCGACGACGCCGAGGACGATGTCGTCGATGGTGGCGGGGTCCAGGCCGGGGTTGCGCTCGCGCAGGGCGTTGATGAGGCCGACGACGAGGTCGATCGGCTTGGTGCCGTGCAGGGCGCCGTTGGCCTTGCCGCGGCCGCGCGGCGTGCGGATCGCGTCGTATACGTACGCTTCGGTGCTCACTGGTCAAGCCTTTCGGGGAGGTCTGGCATCAGCCGAGGAGGGAGCGGCCGATGATCTCTTTCATGATCTCGGTGGTGCCGCCGTAGATGGTCTGGATGCGGCCGTCGGTGAAGGCCCGTGCGACCCGGTATTCGCTCATGTAGCCGTATCCGCCGTGGAGTTGCAGGCAGCGGTCGGCGACGCGCTTTTGGAGCTCGGTCGCCCACCACTTGGCCATCGAGGCGTGGACGTGGTCCAGCTCCCCGTTGGAGTGGTCGACGATGCAGCGGTCCAGGAAGCTGCGGGTGACGGCGCACTCGGTGGCCATCTCCGCTATCTCGAAACGGATGTGCTGGAGCTTGGAGAGCGGCCGCCCGAAGGCCTCGCGCTCCTTCACGTACGTGGTGGTGATCTCCAGGAGGTGTTCGGCGGCGGCGATGCCGGCCATCGCGATGCCCATGCGCTCCTGCGCGAGATTGGTCATCAGGTGGACGAACGCGCCGTCGAGCTCGCCGAGCAGGTTCTCCTTGGGGACGCGTACGTCGTGGAAGAACAGCTCCGCGGTGTCCTGCGCCTTCTGGCCGATCTTGTCGAGGTTGCGGCCGCGCTCGAAGCCCTCCGTGCCGCGCTCGACCACCAGCAGCGAGAGGCCGTGCGCCCCGCCCTCGGGCGTCGTCTTGGCGACGACGACGACCAGGTCGGCCAGGATGCCGTTGGAGATGAAGGTCTTCGAGCCGTTGAGCACCCAGTGGTCGCCCCGGTCCTCGGCGCTGGTCCGGATCCCCTGGAGGTCGGATCCCGCGCCCGGCTCGGTCATCGCGATGGCGGTGATGGTCTCGCCGGAGCAGAAGCCGGGCAGCCAGCGCCGCTTCTGCTCCTCGGTGGCGAGCGAGGTCAGGTACGGCCCGATGATGTCGTTGTGCAGGCCGATCGCGAGTCCGGCCGCGCCCGCCCGGGTGAACTCCTCGGCGATCACGGCGGCGTAGCGGAAGTCGGTGTTCCCGCCGCCCCCGTACTCCTGCGGGACGGCCAGGCCCAGCAGACCCTGCCGGCCGGCGGCCCGCCAGGCCTCGCGGCTGACGATCCCGTCCTTCTCCCACTGGTCGTAGTGCGGCAGCACCTCCTTGGCGAGGAAGGTGCGGACGGTTTCGCGGAACGCCTCGTGGTCGGCGTCGAAGATGCGGCGTTGCATCGGGGCCCCCTAGAGCCAGCTCTTGACGGTTTCGATCAGCCGGGCCGGCTCGGCTCCGACGGGTGTGACGTTGAGCATGGTGACGCCCGCCTCCCGGAAGGCCTCGACGCGCTCACGCACGTAGCCCTCGGGCCCGCACAGCGTCATGAGCTCGCAGAACTCGTCCGGCACGGCGGCCGCGGCGTCGCGCTTGCGGCCGGAGAGGTAGAGCTCCTGGATCTTCCGGGCCTCCTCGCCGTACCCGTAGGCGACGGCGAGGTCGTTGTAGAAGTTCTTGCCGACCGCACCCATCCCGCCGACGTACAGGGCGATCTGCGGGCGCGCCAGGTCCCGTACGGCGGCCGCGTCCTCGCCGATCGCGAGCAGCCCGCCCGCCACGGTCTGCAGCGGGCCGAGCTCCGGGGAGCGCAGGGCCGCACCCTCGGCGAGGGCGCTCCCCCACACCGCGCGGGCCTTCTCGGGGAGGAACAGGGTGGGCAGCCAGCCGTCGGCGATCTCGGCGGTCATCCGCACGTTGGCGGGACCGAGCGAGGCGATGTAGACGGGGACCGCGTCGCGGACCGGCCGGGTGAGGATCTTCAGCGGCTTGCCGAGTCCGGTGCCCCGTTCCGGCGGCAGCGGCATGTCGGTGATGCCGTGGTGGTCGACGGTCTCGCGGCGCCAGATGCGGCGGCACAGCTCGACGGTCTCGCGGGTCCGGCCGATCGGCTTGTCGTACGGCTTCCCGTGCCAGCCCTCGACCACCTGCGGGCCGGAGGCGCCGAGACCGAGCAGCGCGCGGCCGCCCGAGAGCGCGTCCAGTCCGGCGGCCGTCTGGGCGAGAAGGGCCGGGGTGCGCGAGTACACGTTGAGGATGGCGGAGCCGATCTTCATCCGCTCGGTGCGCGCGGCGAGGTAGCCCATGATCGTCGGGGAGTCGAAGCCCCAGGCCTCGGCGACCCACACGGCGTCCAGCCCGGCCGCCTCCAGCGCCGCCGCCTCGTCGGCGGCCCGGCGCGGGTCCCCGGCGTAGTCGAGCATCATGGACAGTTCCATCAGGCCTCTTTCGGGAGCAGGGCCGGTACGTCCCAGTCGCGGGCCACGGATTCGGTGTGCGCACCGGGCAGGGCGGGGCCCGAGGTGACCGCGGACGGCGTGGCCGAGAACCGGGGCGCGGGGGCGGGCTGGGTGATCCCGCCGAAGTCGGTGAAGGTGGCGCGGGCGGCGAGGTGCGGGTGGTGCGGCGCCTCACCGAGGGAGAGCACGGGAGCCACGCAGGCGTCCGAGCCGTCGAAGACCGCCGTCCACTCCTGCCTCGTACGGGACTTGAAGCGGGCGGCGACGGCCTCGCGCAGCTCGCCCCAGCGGGCCAGGTCCTTGCGGGCGGGGGCCCGGTCCCCGATGCCGAGCAGTTCGACGAAGGTGTCGTAGAACTGCTGCTCCAGCGCGCCGACCGCCATGAACCCGCCGTCCGAGGTCTCGTACGTGCCGTAGAACGGGCAGCCGCCGTCGAGGAGGTTGGCCCCGCGCCGGTCCTGCCAGCCGCCGGCCGCCATCATGCCGTGGATCATGGCGGTGAGGTGGGCGGTGCCGTCGACGATGGCCGCGTCGACGACCTGGCCGGCGCCGCCGGGGGTGCGGGCGTGCTGGAGGGCGGCGAGCACGCCGATGACGAGGTAGAGCGAGCCGCCCGCGTAGTCCCCGACGAGGTTGGCGGGAACGGCCGGCGGCTCCCCCGGGTTCCCGATCATGCCGAGGGCGCCGGTGACCGCGATGTACGCGATGTCGTGCCCGGCGGTGTGCGCGAGCGGGCCGTCCTGGCCCCAGCCGGTCATCCGGCCGTACACCAGCTTCGGGTTGCGGGCGTGGCAGTCGGCGGGGCCCACGCCGAGCCGTTCGGCGACTCCGGGGCGGAAGCCCTCGATCAGCACGTCGGCCCGCTCGACGAGGTCGAGCACGCGGGCCGGGCCCTCGGCGGACTTCAGGTCGACCAGGACGGAGCGCTTGCCGCGGTTGGTGAGGTCGTACGCGGGGTTGACCGCGAGCCCGCCGCCGCCGGGCCGGTCCACCCGTACGACGTCGGCGCCCAGGTCGGCGAGGAGCATGGCGGCGAACGGGCCGGGGCCGATGCCCGCGAGTTCGACGACGCGCACGCCCGCGAGCGGGCCGGAGCCGGGCGCGGCGGGTCTGCCGGGCGTTCCCGGCCCGTCGGGCACGTTCCCTGTCACTGCCATCGAGCCCCCAGCGTCCGTAGCATCCGTGGCGCGCCATTGTGTGACACAACTGATGTAACACCAGTGATGCTAGGAACGCGTTCCACTCAGCACAAGAGCAACCGCTTAGCCGGTTGACTCGTTTCGCGCGTCCGGGCTCACCTCCGGTCGCGCGTCGAGCTCCTTGACGTGCCGCTTGAGGGCGACCGTCCGGTAGCTCTCCTCGACCCACTCGCACAGCACGTCGAGGGACGGAGCGCCCTTCGCTCCGAGCGGCACGAAGACCCAGCCGGCCCGCCCCAGCCCGTACCCGGTCGGCTCGGCCCCCGGCGCGGTCATGGCGTGGCCGTGCAGCGCCTCGTCCTTGAGCTTCACGGAGAGCCCGGGCGACTGCGGGCCGTCGAGACTGCCCAGGAAGACGAAGATCTTCTTGTTGACCTTCACGACGCAGTCCTCGGGCCCCCAGGGAAACTCCATCACCGCCTCCGGCAGCCCCTGGGCGAACTCCCGCACCGCCTCCCACTTGCGCACCGCAGCCTTCATCGACGCCTCCCGTCACCACAGCCACCCGCTCGCACGGACACTCGACCCTCACGCTAGCGCCGCCCCCCGGCACCGACCGGGAAGTGGACCACGGCCTTCGCGCAGGCGCCATCGGACCCCCGCCGGCGCCATCGGTTACCGGAACCGGAGTATCGACGACATCGGGGCCGTCGTCGGCTTTTTCGGGGCCTACCCGGACAACTGATCGGAGAACACAAAGCACCTGATCAGAGCAGCCAGATGCTCCTTCCGTGCCGCTTTCGAGACTCTTGCCGCAGGCGCCGGAGATGACCAAGGGGGGCGTTAAGCGGAAGCACATGGGCTATGTAATCTGAGCGAGCTTTCAGCCCTGTCCAAGGGCTCACGAAACATAGGGGGCTCGGTGTCCTACCGCCGACTCGCAGCATCCGCCGCCGTCTTCGCGGCCGGCATATCTCTCATACCGGGCATGGCCCACGCGGCCGGCACCGACTCCGGCGATGCCCGGGGCATCAGCAAGCCCGATCTGGCGCAGGCCGGCCTGAAGAACACCGCCACGTTCTCCAGCCCGGCCGCCCGGTCGATCCGGCAGGGCGCGCCGACCCCCAAGAGCAAGCTCGCGGCCGCTCCCCTGGCGGAGACCGCCGCCGCCAACCCGACCCTCGCGGTCGGCCTGGACGCGTTCGCCACCTCCGCGCACGCGATCGAGCTGGACACCTCCGTCACCAGCGCCGCCACCCCGCTCGACATCGCCATCGCCTGGGGCGACGGGGCCACCACCACCGCCTCGGCCGCCGGCACCCAGCTCGTGGCCTCCGAACACACCTACGCCGAGCTCGGCACCTACACCGTCAAGGTCACCGTGACGGACAAGGCCGCCAACACCTCGGTCACCAACGAGGTGGCGTTCACGACCGCGGGCTCGGACTACACCCCGTACGGCCCGACCCGTCTGCTGGACACCCGCAACGGCACCGGCGCCGCGAAGGCCGCGAAGGTCGCCCCGTACTCCTCCGCCCACCTGAAGATCGGCGGGAACGGCTCCATCCCCGCCGGCGTCACCGCGGTGGTCCTCAACGTCACCGTCACCGGCACCACCAGCGGCGGCCACGTCACCGCCTTCGCCGACGGCGACGACAAGCCGAGCACCTCGAACGTCAACTTCGTCCCCGGCCAGACGGTCCCGAACCTGGTCATCGTGCCGGTCGGCCCGAACGGCTACGTGAACCTGTACAACGGCGGCTGGGAGCCGGTCGACCTCATCGCCGACGTCACCGGCTACTTCACGCAGACCGCCTCCAGCGGCTACACCCCGCTGGCGCCGCAGCGCTTCGTCGACACCCGCACCGGCACCGGCACCGCCAAGGGCCAGCTCGCCGGATACGGGTCCTTCGGCACCCAGATCACCGGCCTGGGCAAGGTCCCGGCCTCCGGCGTCACCGCCGTGGCGCTCAACGTGACCGTCACCAACCCGCGCAGCGACGGCCACCTGACCGTCTACCCGAGCGGCCAGCAGGCCCCGACCGCCTCCAACGTGAACTTCACGACCGGTCAGACCATCGCCAACTCGGTGATCGTCCCGGTCGGCCCCGACGGCAGGATCAACATCCGCAACGGCGGCTGGAACCCGGCCGACGTCATCGTCGACGTCGTCGGCTACTACAGCCCGCAGAGCAAGGGCTCCTACCTGCCCTTCACCCCGGAGCGGATGATCGACACCCGCGACCCCCAGGACCGGGTGTACGGCCCCCTGGCCGGCCGCGACTACATCTACACGGCGATGGCGGAGCCCGGTTCCGGCGTCACCGGCTTCGTGCTGAACGCCACGGTGACCAACACCAGGGACAGCGGCTTCCTCGCGGTCGCCCCGGACCCGAACACGCTGGACGAGTACGACAACGGCGCGGCGGGCCCGCCGGCGCCGCCCACCTCCTCGACCCTGAACTGGACGACCGGCAAGACCGTCCCGAACCTGGTCCAGGCGAGCACCGGCGGCACCGGCCTCGTCGACTTCTGGAACCAGAGCGACGGCAACGCCGACCTCATCGTCGACGTCTTCGGCATGTACCAGGAGAGCTGAGCCGCGGCCGGCCGCGCACCGATCGCAGCGCCCCGGGAACGGCCGTCCAGGCCGCCTCCGGGGCGCTGTTCTGCGTACGGGGCGCGCGGGTTAGCCTCAGCCACCGACAGGAGTGGGAGGAGCCGTGGTGAACGAAGAGGTTCGAGGGGCCGACGGGGCCGCGGGGCGCGAACCCGCACACGCACCCGCATACGCACCCGAACGGTCGTACGACGTGGTGCTGTTCGGCGCCACCGGCTTCGTCGGCGCCCTCACCGCCGAGTACCTCGCCGCACACGCCCCCGCCGGCTGCCGGTGGGCCCTCGCGGGGCGCGACCTCGGGAAGCTGGAGCGGCTGCGCGAGCGGCTGACCGCCCTCGATCCGGGCTGCGCCTCGCTGCCGCTGCTGCGCGCGGACGCCGGGGACGCCGCGGCCGTACGGGAGCTGGCCGCCTCCACCCGGGTCCTGGCCACGACCGTCGGGCCGTACGTCCTGTACGGCGCGGAACTGGTCGCCGCCTGCGCCGCGGCGGGCACGGACTACGTGGACCTCACCGGCGAGCCGGAGTTCGTGGACCGGATGTACGTCGAGCACGACGCCCGGGCCCGGGAATCGGGCGCGCGGCTCGTGCACGCCTGCGGCTTCGACTCGATCCCGGCCGATCTCGGCGCGTACTTCACGGTGGGGCGACTCCCGGAGGGCGTTCCGCTGCGCGTGGACGGGTTCATGCGGTCCAACGCCGCCTTCTCCGGCGGAACTCTGGCTTCCGCCCTCACCGCCATGGGCCGCGGACCGCAGACCCTGGCGGCGGCGCGGGAGCGCCGGCTGCACGAGCCGCGGCTGCCGGCCCGCCGCGTACGGGCTCCCCTGGGCGCGCCGCGGTTCAGCGGCGAGACCGGCACGTGGGCGCTACCGCTGCCGACGCTGGACCATCGGATCGTGACCCGCTCGGCGGCCGCGCTGGAGCGGTACGGGCCGGACTTCCGCTACCGGCAGTACGCCTCGGTGAAGCACCTCCCCGCCGCCGTGGGCGGTGCGGCGGCGGTCGGTGCGGTGGTGGCCCTGGCACAGCTCCCGGCGGCGCGGCGGTGGCTGACGAGCCGTTGGGAGCCGGGTCGGGGGCCGGACGCGGAGCGGCGGGCGCGCAGCTGGTTCACGGTGCGTTTCGTGGGCGAGGGCGGCGGCCGCCGCGTGTTCACCGAGGTCTCGGGCGGCGACCCGGGTTACGGGGAGACCGCCAAGATGCTGGCGGAGTCGGCGCTGTGCCTCGCGTACGACGCCCTGCCGGAGCGGGCCGGCCAGCTCACCACGGCGGTGGCGATGGGCGACGCCCTGCTGGACCGGCTCCAGAAGGCGGGGATCCGGTTCCGGGTGGCCGCCTCCCTCTGAACCGGCAACCCGGCCGCCGCTCAGGAGGCTTCGCGCAGGGCCCGCCGGCAGAGCGAGTCGGCGTGCCGGGTGGACTCGGGGATCCGGAAGCGGGGGCTCAGCGCGAGGGCGTGGGCGCAGGCGGTGTCGAGCGAGATGCGGTGGCCGACGGAGACGTACACCGGTTTGATCCCGTCCTGCGTGCGCAGCGCCCGCCCGACGACGGCCCCGTCGGCCGCGACCAGCGCGGCGCCGTCGCCACGCCGTGCGCCCGGCTCCTCGTACGTGAACGTGAAGGGGTTCTTCGCCACGCCCATGCTCGGCAGCCCGGTGACGACCCCGAGGTGGCAGGCGAGACCGAAGCCGCGGGGGTGGGCGAGCCCGTAGCCGTCGCAGACGACCAGGTCGGGGGCGGCGGTGAGCGAGTCGAGGGCGGCCAGCACGGTGGGCAGCTCCCGGAAGGCGAGGAGCCCGGGCACGTACGGGAAGCTGACGGGCCCGACGGCGGTCGCCTCCTCGACGACTTCCAGGGTGGCGGCGTCGAGCACCACGGCCGCGGCGGCGACGAGGTCGCGCTCGTCGTCGTAGGCGACGTCCACGCCCGCGACCAGCCCGCGCCCGGGCGGCGGCCCGGCCTCGTCGAGCACCACGCTCTCGCGGAGTTCGTCCTGTATCGCCCGGGCCTCGGCCTCGTGGGCGGGGGTCTTCACACTCGTCATGAGGTGCGAGAGTAGCCTGGCGATCATGTTCATCATGGAGCTCGACTACACGGCGCCCATCGAAGCCGTCGAAGACGTGCTGGACGCCCACGTCGCGTGGCTGGACGGCTACTACGCCTCGGGCGTCTTCCTCGCCTCGGGCCGCAAGGTCCCGCGCGAGGGCGGCGTCATCCTGGCCGCGGGCATCTCGCGCGCCGAAGCCGAACGCATCGCGGCGCAGGACCCCTTCACCCTGGCCGGCGTCTGCGAGTACCGCATCACGGAGTTCATCGCGTCCAAGACCTCGTCGGACCTGGCGGGAGTACGGGAGTACCCGGCGGCTTAGGGACGGGTGCGACCACGGGTGGCTCGTGGTGGTCAGTCGCGGATGAGCAGGACGACGAATCCCACCACGGCCCCCAGGACCAGTCCGAGGACGGAGTAGCGGGGGCGCGACTCGCGCAGGACCGGGAGCAAGTGGTCGACGGAGAAGCGGCCCGGGCCGGTGAGGGTCAGGGCGATCACCCCGGCGAAGAGGACCGATTCAAGTTCCACGCCCTTGGGGGCGAAGAAGGTGTTCAGGCCCCGGACGGCGAGGACGTTGATGAAGGTGCCGGTCAGGGCCGCGCCCGCGAGCGGAGTGAGGAAACCGAGGGCGAGGCCCAGGCCGCCCAGGGTTTCGGAGAGACCCGCGATGACCGCCATGGCGTCTCCGGCGGGATATCCGCTCATCGTGAAGCCCTTGCCGGTGGCCGAGAGGCCCGGGCCGTCGAACCAGCCGAAGAGCTTCTGGGCGCCGTGGCCGGCCATGGTGAGGCCGACGACGAGCCGGAGCACGAGCAGGCCGATGTCGTGAGTGGCAGTGGTGGCGGAGGTGGCACCGAAGATCGCGCGGTCCCGTCGTTCGTACGCCATGAACGTCCGCCCTTCCGTCGCCCGTCAGCGACGGCCACCCTATGACGCCTGGCTGTGACGATCCGTCCGCAACGCCGTCGGCCCCCGTCGTCGACCCGCTCGGCCGCAGACCGGCCGCAGACCGGCCGCAGACCGGCCGCGCCGCAGTGGATCCCGGACCGGGACTCCCGCCCCTCCCGCCCCTGGCACCCCGGCGCCCCGGCGCCCCGGCGCCCCGGCGCCCCGGCCCCCCGATCAGCCTCCCGACCCCGCTTGCGAAGGCGCCTCCAGCCTCCCCACCCGTCCCTTCTCCCCCGCCGCCCAGCAGCCGCCGTCGTCCGCGCAGTCGACCGTGTCGAACGAACCCGGGGCCAGGGGGCGCCACGTCCTGCCGGCGTCCGTCGTCACGTCGGTGCCCGTCGGGCCCACCGCCAGGGCCGCGGTGCGCAGGTGCGGGAGCCAGGCCGCGCCCGAGCGGTACGCCGGGGGCGGGGTCGGGGCCGGACGCCAGGTGCGGCCCGCGTCCGCCGATACGGCGGCGGCCCGCGGGGAGGCCTCGCCGGTGCGGTAGTCGCCGCCGACCGCCAGGCCCGTCGTACGGTCGCGGAAGGCCAGGGCGAAGACCCCCTTGGCCGGGTCGCCCGCCGGGATGCCCGACTCGGCGACGCGCCAGGTGCGGCCGCGGTCCGGCGAGTGCAGGATCCGGCCGGCCGCGCCGCCGCCCGTGGCCAGCCAGACGTCGCGCGGCCCCGCGCTCACCAGGCACTGGCCACTGGCCGCGAACCCCGCCTCGCCCGCCAGGGCGTCGGGCATCCCCGTGCTCGGCAGCACCGCCCAGTTCCGGCCGCCGTCGTCCGTGGACAGGATCCGGAACCTGCCGTCCACCGGGTCGCTCATCGCCAGTCCGTGCCGGGAGTCGAAGAAGGTGAGGCAGTCGTAGAAGGCCCGCGGGTCGGGGTTGCGGAAGGTCTCGGTCCAGGTCGCGCCGCCGTCCTCGGTGCGCAGCACCCGCGAGGCCTCGCCCTCACCGATGGACAGGGCCACCGCGCGCCGTGCGTCGAAGGCCTCGATGTCGCGCAGCTCCAGGCCCTCCGCGACCGCGCCCGGCGGTGAGACGTCACGCCAGCTGCGGCCGCCGTCCACCGTGCGCAGCACGGCCCCCTTGGTTCCGGCCACCCAGGCCGTGGAGCGGCTGACCGCGGCGAGCCCGCGGAACCGGGCGTCCTTCCCGGTGTCCTTCAGCGCCCAGCCCGCGCCCCGTAACTCCTGCACGACCGTACCGCTGCGCGCGTGCGCCGGGGCGGCCAGCAGGCCCACCGCCAGAGCCGCCGCGCACATGCCAACTCCCAGAAGTCTCATGGCGCCGGAAGCTAATGCACACCTGATTCGGCGTCCAGGGTGCGTCCGTGCCACCGCGTTCCTACGCTGGGGCCATGCCTTCCAAGGAACCCAAGGCCTACGACGGCAAGCACATCACCGTCACCTACGACACCGGGCGGTGCCTGCACGCCGCCGCATGCGTGAGCGGGCTTCCCGAGGTGTTCGACTCGGGAAAGCGTCCGTGGGTACAGCCGGACGCCGCCGAGCCGGAGCGGGTGGCCGAGGTGATCCGCCGGTGCCCCTCGGGTGCGTTGCAGTACCGGCTCGCCGAGGACGGGCCGGCCGAGGAGCCGGACCGGCCGACGACGGTCGTACGCTCGCCCGCCGGGCAGCTCGTGATGCGCGGCGATCTGCGCGTGACGACCTCCGCCGGGGCCGTTCGGCGGGAGACCCGGGCGATGCTTTGCGCTTGTGGAGTGAGCGGGAACCAGCCGTTCTGTGACCACTCCGGGGCATGCGGCCGCGACTGACATCCCTTCGCCCGCCCCACTCCCGCCGTCACTCTGTGCGATCAAACGGACGCGTTCCAGCCAATCGGTGACACAGCTCACGTCAGTTCGCATGCACGGATTTGCCGATTCCGGCGTCTATCCGGTTGTCGGGCTTCAGCCCACGCCCGACAGCAGATCCGCCGCAAGGGAGCGAGCCTTGATCACTGTTATCGAGCAGGCCGTGCAGGCCCGTCTGGTCGCCACCGCCCCGAAGGTCGAGACCGTACCCGTCACGCTCTGCTACGACCGTGCGGATCCCTTCGCCGTGCGCATGGCCTTCCCCGCTCCCGCCACCCTGGAAGGCGTCGAGGTTTCGTGGACCTTCGCGCGCGAGCTCCTGGAATCGGGGCTGGACCGCCCGACGGGGTGGGGCGACGTACGGGTGCGGCCGTACGACATCGACCGGACCACGATCGAGTTCCACGCGCCGGAGGGAGTGGCGATCGTGCTGATGCTGACGGCCGAGCTGCACCGGTTCCTGGAGCGGGCCGCGACGATCGTGCCGCCGGGTCTTGAGCACCTGTACCTCGACATGGACCACAGCCTGGCCGAGCTGATGCGCGACCCGCGCTGAGACCGGGCCGCCGCTCCGCTCCGTCCCGGCACCCGCACCCGCACCCGCGCTCGCGCTCGCGCTTAAATCGTTTGCGGGCGGCCCCCGGCCGCCCGTAGCTTCGTAGACGCCCCATTGCCGTCGAAACGGAGCAGGACGTTGCTCTTCTGAGGTCCGAGACACCGACCGATCCCGCCATCCCGACCCGCTCCGCGTCGGATCCGACCGTCGGCTGTCTCCCCGTGTTGCACGCACCACTCACGCAACCTGGAGGCCTCCATGAGCCATGCCCCTGCATTCATCACCTGCTCCACCCTGTCCTTCGACTGGCCCGACGGGACTCCCGTCTTCGACGACTTCCACTGGGCCGTCGGCCCCGGCCGCACCGGCCTCATCGGGCTCAACGGCTGCGGGAAGTCCACCCTGCTGAAGCTGATCGCGGGTGAACTGACCCCTTCCGAAGGCCAGTTGTCCGTGGCCGGCACCGTCGGGTACCTCCCGCAGAGCGTCACCCTCGACACCGCCCTGCGCGTGGACGAGGCGCTCGGCATCCACACCGCCCGCGCCGCCCTGCACGCCGTCGAGGCGGGTGAGGCGACCGAGGCGAACTTCGCCGCGGTCGGCGACGACTGGGACGTCGAGGAGCGGGCCCTGGCCACCCTCGACCAGCTCGGCCTCGCCCGGATCGGCCTGGACCGCACGGTCGGCGAACTGTCCGGCGGCGAATGCGTGTTGCTGCGTCTGGCCGCCCTGCTGCTCGCCCGCCCCGACGTCCTGCTGCTCGACGAGCCGACGAACAACCTGGACCTGCGCGCCCGGCGCCGCCTGTACGCGGCGGTCGAGTCCTGGTCCGGGGTGCTGCTCCTGGTCAGCCACGACCGGGAGCTGCTGGAGCGGGTCGACCAGATCGCCGACCTGCACGACGGCGAAGTCCGCTGGTACGGAGGGAACTTCTCGGCCTACGAGGAACAGCTGGCCGCCGAGCAGGACGCGGCCGAGCGGATGGTCCGGGTCGCGGAGGCCGACGTACAGCGGCAGAAGCGCGAACTGTCCGACGCCCACATGAAGCTGGCGCGGCGCAAGCGGTACGGACCAGAAGATGAACGACTCGAAGCGCGAGCCGAAGATCGTCATGGGCGCCCGCAAGCGCGCGGCGCAGGAGTCGGCCGGCAAGCACCGCATCCTGCACACCGAGAAGCTGGCGCAGGCGAAGGAGCGCCTCGACCAGGCGGCGGAGGCGGTGCGCGACGATGACGAGATCCGGATCAAGCTGCCCGCCACGCAGGTCCCGCCGGGCCGCCGGGTGCTGACCTTGAGCGACGTGCACCTGGCGCACGGGGCCCGGGCCGCGGGCGAGTGGGAGCTGCGCGGTCCGGAGCGGATCGCACTGGTGGGCCGCAACGGTTCGGGCAAGACGACCCTGCTGCGCACGATCGCGGGGACCCTCGCGCCGGTGTCCGGGGAGGCGATCACGCACGTGCCGACGCGCTTCCTGCCGCAGCGGCTGGACGTGCTCGACGAGAGCCGGTCGGTGGTGGAGAACGTGGCCCGGTTCGCCCCGCAGGCCTCGAACAACCTGGTCCGGGCGCGGCTCGCGCACTTCCTGTTCCGGGGCGCCCGGGCGGACCGGCCGGCCGGCACCCTGTCGGGCGGCGAGCGGTTCCGGGCTGCTCTGGCGGCGCTGCTGCTGGCGGAGCCGGCTCCGCAGCTGCTGATGCTGGACGAGCCGACGAACAACCTGGACCTGGCGAGCGTCCGGCAGCTCGCGCAGGCGCTGGAGTCGTACGAGGGCGCGCTGCTGGTGGCCAGCCACGACGTGCCGTTCCTGGAGTCGGTCGGGATCACCCGGTGGCTGCTGCTGGACGGCGAGCTGAAGCCGACCACGGCCGAGGAGGTGCGCGAGGCCCTGTGGCACGGGTGAGCACGAGTGGGTCCGCGGCGGGGTCGGCTGCCGATCCGGCGGCCGGCCCGGCGGCGTCCCGCGGCCGTAATGCCCGTCCAGGCGGTGACCGCCGTCAAGGCGGGTGTCACGGGCCACCTGCCGGGGCGACTTTCGCACCGCCGGGCTCTTCTCGTACGCCCTCAAACTGCATAGATAACCGGACGTAACCGGTCATATGAACGGCTGGGGCTTGGCTGGCTCTCACGCTCCGCTTAACCTACGGATTCGTAGGCTACGGAACCGTAGGTATTTCGCTTTGTCCCCAGGAGCACCCGTGACGATCACCTCTCCCCACCTCGGCAGCTCGGAGGCGTGGACCGACGCCAAGCTGCTGTACGCGCTGGAAGAGGTGGTCGAGAAGGAACTCAACCGCCATCTGAAGGTCACCAAGGACTGGATGCCCCACGAGTACGTCCCGTGGAGCGACGGCCGGAACTTCCCGGGCTTCTTCGAGGACGGCGAGGCCTGGGACCCGCAGCAGTCCAAGGTCACCGACATCGGCAAGATCGCGCTGGTCGTGAACCTGCTGACCGAGGACAACCTCCCCAGCTACCACCACGAGATCGCCACGCTCTTCGGCCGCAACGGCGCCTGGGGCACGTGGGTGCACCGCTGGACGGCCGAGGAGGGCCGCCACGGCATCGTGATGCGCGACTACCTGCTGGCCTCGCGCGCCGTGGACCCGGACAAGCTGGAAGCGTTCCGCATGCAGCACATGTCGGAGGGCTTCGAGTCCGACAACCGGCATTCGATGCTGCACTCCGTGGCGTACGTGGCCTTCCAGGAGCTCGCGACCCGCATCTCGCACCGCAACACCGGCCACCAGTCCGGTGACCCGGTCTGCGACCGGATGCTGGCCCGCATCGCGCAGGACGAGAACCTGCACATGATCTTCTACCGCAACCTGCTGGGCTCGGCCTTCGAGCTCGCCCCGGACCTGACGATGCAGGCCGTGCGGGACGTCGTGGTCAACTTCCGGATGCCCGGACACGGCATGCCCGGCTTCGAGCGGATGGCCGCGCAGATGGCGATCGGCGGGGTCTACAACCTGCGGATCCACCACGACGACGTGCTGAGCCCGGTGATCCGCTTCCTGAAGATCATGGACATCGACGGTCTCGGCCCCGAGGGCCGGCAGGCCCAGGAGGAGCTCGGGCTCTTCATGGACGGTCTGGACTCCGAGGCCCGCAAGTTCGACGAGCGGCTGGCCGCCCGCGCGGCGCGCATCGCGGCCCGCAAGGCCTGACCGGCCCGACCGGCCCGACCGGCCCGACCGGCCCGACCGGCCCGCAACGCCTCGAACCCTGGCATGGCCCCCGCCCTGCCAGGGTTTCGCGTTGTCCGGCGGTGGTGGTCCGGCGGCGGTCCCCGTCAGCCGCGCGGGCGCAGCGCGAGGCGTTCGGACTCCGAGAGACCGCCCCAGACGCCGAAGCGCTCGTCGTTGGCCAGGGCGTACTCCAGGCATGCCGCGCGGCCTTCGCACGCCCCGCACAGCCGCTTCGCGTCCCGCAGGGAGGAACCGGGCTCCGGGAAGAAGAATCCCGGGCCCGTCTGGGCGCAGAGGGCGAGGTCGTACCAGGCGGGCGCGGCGGTGGTGGAGGCGGAGGTGGAGGTGTTCATCGACATGCCGGAGATCCTCACCGCCGCCGATGGACGTCCGATCAACGCCTGATCAACACCGGCTCCTCAGCCCCCCGGTGCCGGAGCGCTGGCGATGACGGCGAACCGGGCGCCGTAGGGATCGGCCAGCTTGGCGAAACGGCCGACGCCCTCCATGAACACCGGCGACGACCGGACCTTGCCGCCCGACTCCTCCGCCCCGGCCGCCGTCACATCGCAGTCGGCGACCTCGAAGTACGGAGTCCAGTAGGGGCGTTCGGCGTCCTCCACCGGAGAGCTCCCGATCGGGACGAGACCGCCGAAGGCCGCCTCGTCGGGCGTGCCCGCCGCCTTGACCGCGGTGTACGAGCCGCCCTCGAAGGGCATTTCGTTGATCTCCCAGCCGAAGACCGCGCCGTAGAAGGCCGCTGCCGCCCCCACATCGCTCGTGTAGAGCTCGGTCCAGCACAGGGTGCCGACGTCCGTCACGGCGCCGAGGCCCTCGATCCTGCCCGGCTGCCAGATCGAGAACGTGACGCCCTCGGGGTCGGCGAAGATCGCCATCCGGCCGAGGCCCATGACGTCCCTGGGCTCGACGGCGACCGTGCCGCCCGCCTCGACCACGGCGGCCGCGGTGGCGTCCGCGTCGGAGCTGCGGAAGTACACCGTCCACGCCGACCGGACCTCTCCCGGCGCGACGGCCATACCGCCCGCCACCGTCTTGCCGTCGAGCTGGAACATCGCGTATCCGCCGGCCTCCTCGCCGCCCGGCCGGTAGTCCCAGCCGAACAGTCCGGTGTAGAACCCGGCGGCGCCGTCGAGGTTGGGCGTGCCGAGGTCGACCCAGTTCGGGGAGCCGTCTTTGTAGTCCGTCGTGAGCATGACCCGTACTCCTTCCGTCCTCCCTACGAGCATGGCACCCGCCTCTGACAGCGCGCTCAGCCCTCGCCCTTCACGCCCTTGCCCTCCGCGTCCTTGCCCTTGCCCTTGCCGTCCTCGTGCTTCGCCCGGCTCGGCTGGACGCGCTTCGGCTCGCCGGGCATCTTCGGGTAGTCCGGCGGGTACGGCATGTCGCCCAGGCCGTGGTCGTGTTCGTGGCGCTCGGCCAGTTCCAGGGCGGCGTCCAGGCCGAAGGCGTGCTCGTCCATGTCCGCGTGCAGGTCGCCCAGCTCCGCGTACCGCGCCGGCATCGTGGTGATGTCGAAGTCGCGGGGCTCGGCGGAGTCGATCTCGTCCCAGCGCAACGGGGCCGAGACCGGGGCGTGCGGGCGCGGGCGTACGGAGTACGCGGAGGCGATCGTGCGGTCGCGGGCGGTCTGGTTGTAGTCGACGAAGATCCGCTCGCCGCGCTCCTCCTTCCACCACGCCGTGGTCACCTTGCCGGGCATCCGCTGTTCCAGTTCGCGGCCGATCGCGATCGCGCAGCGCCGGACCTCGGTGAACGTCCAGCGCGGCTCGATCGGGACGAAGACGTGCAGCCCCCGCCCGCCGGAGGTCTTGGGCCAGCCGCGCAGACCCAGGTCCTCCAGTACGTCGCGCAGCTCGTGGGCGCAGATCACCGCGTGGTGGTAGTCGGTGCCCGGCTGTGGGTCCAGGTCGATGCGCAGTTCGTCGGGCCGGTCGGTGTCCTCGCGCCGCACCGGCCAGGGGTGGAAGGTCAGGCAGCCAAGATTGGCGGCCCACAGCACGGCGGCCGGTTCGGTCGGGCAGATCTCGTCGGCCGTGCGCCCGCTGGGGAACTCGATGTGGGCGGTCGGGATCCAGTCGGGCAGGTTCTTCGGGGCGCGCTTCTGGAAGAAGGACTCGCCCTCCACCCCTTCGGGGTAGCGCTCCAGGGTGGTGGGCCGGTTGCGCAGGGCGCGCGTGATCCCGTCGGCCACGGACAGGTAGTACCGCGCCACGTCCAGCTTGGTCAGGCCCCGCTCGGGGAAGTAGACCTTGTCCGGGCTGGACAGCCGCACGGTCCGCCCGCCCGCGTCCAGCTCTATGGCATTCCCGGATGCACCCATGTGCGCCACGGTAGGCGGCCCCCGCCCGGTGCGCATACCGGGCAGGCCCGGCCGTACCGCCGCAGAATCTAAGACATGGATCTGCCCGTGATGCCGCCCGTGAAGCCGATGCTCGCCAAGTCGGTGTCCAAGATCCCTCCGGGCATGCAGTACGAGGCCAAATGGGACGGCTTCCGCGCCATCGTGCACCGCGACGGCGACGAGGTGGAGATCGGCAGCCGCACCGGAAAGACCCTGACCCGGTACTTTCCCGAGCTGGTGACCGCGCTGAGGGACAACCTGCCGGCCCGCTGCGTCGTGGACGGCGAGATCGTCATCGTTCACGGCGGGCGGCTCGACTTCGACCGTCTGACCGAGCGCATCCATCCCGCGCAGTCCCGTGTGGACATGCTGGCGCAGAAGACCCCCGCCAGCTTCGTCGCCTTCGATCTGCTCGCGCTCGGCGACGAGGCCCTCCTCGACACCCCGCTCACCGACCGGCGCGGCGCCCTCACCGATGCCCTGTCCACTGCTCGGCCCCCCGTTCATCTCGCGCCCGCGACCACCGACCCCGCGCTCGCGCAGGAGTGGTTCGAGCGGTTCGAGGGCGCCGGGCTCGACGGGGTGATCGCCAAACCGCTCGATCTGCCCTACCGGCCCGATGCCCGCCTCATGTTCAAGATCAAGCACGAGCGTACGGCCGACGTCGTCATCGCGGGTTTCCGTTTCCACAAGAGCGGTCCGATTGTCGGATCGCTGCTCCTGGGCCTGCACGACGCCCGCGGCGCCCTCCAGCACGTGGGGGTCTGCGCCGCCTTCCCGATGAAGCGCCGGGCCGAGCTGGTGGAGGAGCTCGCACCCCTGCGGATGGCCGACACGACCGGGCATCCGTGGGCCGCCTGGGCCGAGGAATCCGCGCACGAGAGCGCCCGGCTGCCCGGCGCCCAGAGCCGCTGGACCGGCAAGAAGGACCTCTCCTGGGTACCGCTTCGCCCCGAGCGCGTCTGCGAAGTCGCGTACGACACCCTTACCAACAGGACAGAGGGAGAGGAAGCGAGTGGTCCGGGAAGGTTCCGGCATACCGCACGATGGCGCCGCTGGCGGCCCGACCGGACCCCCGAGAGCTGCACCTACGATCAGCTTGAGGAAGTGGTGGGCTACGACCTGGACGAAGTCCTCGGCTTGAAGGGCACGTAGACACGCCCGGTTTCCCGTTCTCTCAACCGTGATCGCTTGACCCCGGGGTCACGGGCTCGGGAGCATCGAACGCGGCACTCCGCCAACGGGAGAGGGGAACCCGAAACCATGAAGGTGACCAAGCTGATCAGCACCTGTGACTTGAAGGACTGCCCGACCATCTACGCCACCGATCGGGGTACGTTCCTCGTCCAGGGCGAGAGGCCCGACGACCACGGGCTCAAGATTCCCGCTCACGAAACCCTTGTCGAGATCCCCGTCGAGCTGATCAAGAAGGCCATCGCCGATGGCCTCATCTAGCACTCTGGCCGAACTCTTCGAGCGGTTCCAGCACGAGGCGTTCCGCCTGGAGACCCTCGACGACTACAGCGGCTCCGGGAACGTTGACGCCTACAGGGCGTTCCAGGCCGGTCAGGAGCGGCCTGAGGGCTACAACGCCGGATGGGTCGAAGAGCTCCGGAGCCTCACGCACGAGGGCAAGCGGGTGTTCCGCGTACACGTCCTCAAGCGACCCCTCACGGAGTACCTCCGATTCGAGCTGGGCTGGGGCTACCGGACGAACATGACCGGCGGAGAAGAGTTCTTCATCCTCGACGTGACGGACGCTCCCAACCCGCTCGACGCCGTCCCGGACTTCTGGCTCTTCGACTCCAAGGACACTGCTGTCATGCGGTACGAGGACACCGGCGCTTATCTCGGGGCGGACGTTCTGTCCCCGGACGAAGCCGCCGCTTACGTCGCCTACCGAGACACGGCACTCGCCCACGCGGAGCCGTTCACCGACTGGTGGGCCAAGTACGGCGAGTGAACAAGGCACAGCTCGGGGCCGCGCTGCGGGCACTGCGAGAGGCGTCCGGGAAGGAAGCCAAAACGGTCGCCCGTAGCGCCCTCATGTCTCCGTCCAAGCTCTCCAAGATCGAGAATGCCAACCTTCTGCCGAGCACAACGGACGTTGAACGCATCCTCACCGCCATAGGCGTCTCCGACGCCATCAAGGCCGAGTACACAGAAGCGGCCCGTGCGGCGACCACTGAGGCCACCGCGTGGCGACTCCTCAAGCGAGTCGGCATCCACAAGGGTCAGCAGGCAGCGAAGGCCCTTGAAGCTCAAATGGCCGTCCTGCGGCTGTTCCAGCCCGCCCTGGTACCCGGGCTGCTCCAGACGCCCGAGTACATCCGGGCCATCCTCCAGCGCCACGACCTGAGCGAAAACGCCCTCACCCGCACGCTCAGCGGAAGGCTTGAGCGTCAGGCGGTGCTGTTCGACAGCACGAAGAAGCTCCGTTTCGTCATCACCGAACCCGTGCTCCGCTGGCGGATCGTCCCGCCGCAAATGATGGCCGCACAGCTCGACCGGATCGTCTCCATGTCTCGCTTGGCTCACGTGGACATCAGGGTCGTACCGCTCTCCGCCCCACAGACGGACATCGCGAACCACGCCTTCGTCATCCGAGACGATCGGATGGTGACCGTCGAGACCGTCCACGCCGAGATAGTCGTAACCGACCCTCGCGACGTAGAGATGTACGTCCGAAAGTTCGAAGGGTTCGAGCAGGCGGCCTTGTCCGGTGACGTGATGCGGAGCCTCGTCGAGAGCCTCCGGGACGGATTCTTGACGGAACAGGAAACAGGCTAGTGACCTGGTTCGGAGATCCTGTCGCAGTAGCGGCAGATGCGGTCGAGGATCTGGTCGGCGGTCTTGGTCCACTTGAAGGGCCGGGCATCG